>NZ_JBFTNE010000020.1:0-81603 GCF_056397325.1 Cupriavidus sp. 05N39 | reverse complement strand
CCTTCCATGACCGGCTTGGAAGCCGCCGGACCGATGTCGCCCAGGCCCAGCACGGCGGTGCCGTTGGTGATCACGCCGACCAGGTTGCCGCGCGCGGTGTAGCGGAAGGAATTGGCCGGATCGACCACGATTTCCTCGCACGCGGCGGCGACGCCCGGCGAGTAGGCCAGCGCCAGGTCACGCTGGTTGGACAACGGCTTGGTCGGCGTGACCGAGATCTTGCCCGGCGTCGGAAACTCGTGATATTCCAGGGCAGCTTTGCGCAGCGCCTCACGCTGCTGCTGCTTCAGGTCTTCTGGGGGCGTGGGCTGCTGGGGACTGGTCATCGGCGCATCTTCCGGTCGGTGGAGCCGTTATTGACGTTACTGGAAACGAAATGGCGGGCCGGCTCCACGTACCCGCGGTCTCTTCCTCTGGAACCCCGCATTTTATATTGTGAAATATTATTTCACAATAAGCGTTTTGCGCGGAGCACCTTTGCGTTTCGGTACAATATGCCGCAAGCCGCCAGGGCTGACCAGCAGGGCGAAACCCGCCCCGGCGCGGTCCTGGAGCCGGGATGTGAGTCACGCCGGCGAGCTGCCGCACCGCATGACGCCAGCTTGCCACCGCAAGCCATTCGTGTGGCGGTATTACCCAGCCCTTCGCCGAATCTCCGCCGCCTCGAAACCTCCCCATGCCCGAAACCTCCAGCGCCCAGCTCTCCGAGTTCGACCTGATCCGCCGTTTCTTTACCCGGCCCGCGCACAAGGCCGTGCTGGGTGTGGGCGACGACTGCGCGCTGATCGAGGGGCGGCCCGGGCACCACCTGGCCATCAGCACCGACATGCTGGTCAGCGGACGCCACTTCTTCCCCGACGTGGCGCCGCGGGCGCTGGGCCACAAGGCGCTGGCCGTCAACCTGTCCGACCTGGCGGCCATGGGCGCGGAACCCCGCGCGTTCACGCTGGCGCTGGCCTTGCCCGAAGCCGATCCCGAGTGGCTGGCCGAACTGGCCGCGGGCATGCTGGAACTGGCCGATGCCCACGGCTGCGAGCTGATCGGCGGCGACACCACCCGCGGCCCCCTCACGCTAAGCCTGACGGTGTTCGGCGACGTGCCCGCGCACAAGGCGCTGCGACGCGATGCCGCGCGCCCCGGCGACGACATCTGGATCTCCGGCACACTCGGCGATGCCCGCCTGGCGCTGGGCGACTGCCGCGGCGAATGGCTGCTGCCCGAGCCCGATTTCACCGAGGTGCGCCCGCGCATGGAGACGCCGACGCCGCGCGTGGCGCTGGGCATGGCACTGCGCGGAGTGGCTCATGCCGCACTAGATATCTCCGACGGCCTGGTTGGCGATCTCGGCCATATCCTGGCACGCTCCCAGGTGGGCGCCCTGCTCAACGTCGATGCCCTGCCGCGCTCGGAGGTGATGGCCGGCCAACCCGAGGCGCGCCAGCTGGAATGCACGCTGGCCGGTGGCGATGACTACGAACTCTGCTTCACCGCGCCCGCCGGCACCCGCGATGCCGTCGCCGCCATCGGCGCGCGGCTGGGGCTGCCGCTGACGCGTGTCGGCGCCATCACCCCCGAACCCGGCTTGCGCCTGGTCAACGAGGACGGCGACCCGAGCGCTTACTCGGGCAGCAGCTTCGATCACTTCGCTTCCTCCTGACAAGCCAGCGTCCGCCGTGTCATCATGCAGYCATGCCGGGCGCCAGACCCTGCCCGGACCCGTTGTCCGGAAAAATCCCATCCGAACCATACGAGCCAATCCTTGATGTCCGCCTACCCGCCCGGGCCTTCCGCGCACGATCCCGCCCTGACCCTGGAAGCCGGCCAGGCCGCCAAGGTCCTGCGCCCCACGGCGCGCTTCATGCTCTCCCACCCCGCCCACCTGATCGCGCTGGGCTTCGGCTCCGGCCTGTCGCCGGTTGGCCCCGGCACGGTCGGCACCCTGTATGCGTGGCTGTCATACCTGGTGATCTCGATGTGGGTGCAGCCGGAGGCCTGGCTATGGCTGATCGCCGGCGGCTTCCTGCTAGGGCTGTGGGCCTGCGCCCGCACTGCGCGCGACATGGGCGTGCACGACCACGGCAGCATGGTCTGGGACGAAATCGTGGCGTTCTGGCTGGTCATGGCCTTTGTGATGCCGACCGGATTCTGGGGCCAGCTTGCGGCCTTCCTGTGGTTCCGCCTGTTCGATATCGCCAAGCCGGCGCCGATCGGGCATCTCGACCGCACGCTCAAGGGACCCGGCCTGCGCGGCGGTTTCGGCGTCATGTTCGACGATGTGATGGCCGCCTTTTACACGCTGCTGGTGTTCGCCCTGTGGCGTTCGCTGTAATCCGCACTTCCCGCAACCCTTACTGAATCCGCCATCATGTCCGTCAGCCGCTTGCTCGACCAGCTTGCCGTCCAGGTCGGTATTTCCCTGAACGAGAAGTCGCTGTTGCTCGCTACGGCGGAGTCCTGCACCGGCGGGCTCGTGGCCGCGGCCATTACGGATGTATCGGGTTCGTCAGGCTGGTTCGAGCGTGGCTTCGTCACCTACTCGAACGAAGCCAAGTCGACCATGCTGGGAGTGCCGGCCAAGCTGATCCGCGATCACGGCGCTGTCAGCGAGGAAGTGGCGCGCGCCATGGCCGAAGGTGCCCTGCTCAACAGCCGCGCCCAGGTGGCGCTGTCCATCACCGGCGTGGCCGGACCGACCGGCGGCACGCCGGAAAAGCCGGTTGGCATGGTTTGCTTCGGCTGGAGCAACCGCATCACCACCACGGTGGAAACGCAGCGCTTTCGCGGCGACCGCCAGCAGATCCGCCGCCAGGCCGCCGAGTACGCCATCCGCGGCCTGCTGGAACTGGTCCGCAACGAGGCCTGAGGCATGCAGCGGCCTGACGGCCGCCAACGATGCGGCGGTTCAGCCCTGGCGGTAGCGGTTGATGGTTTCGCGTGTCTGCAGCGCGACGTTGCGCGCGGCGCTGGCGAAATCCTTCTCGCGGCTGGCATAGAGGATGGCGCGCGAGGAATTGATCATCATGCCAGTGCCAGCGGCAGTACGCCCGGCGCGAACGGTAGCCTCGATATCGCCGCCCTGGGCACCGATGCCCGGGATCAGCAGCGGCATGTCGCCCACGATCTCTCGCACCTTGGCAATCTCCGCGGGGAAGGTCGCCCCCACTACCAGCGACATCTGGCCGTTGGTATTCCAGCGCGTGGCGGCCGCTTCGGCCACCACCTGGTACACGGGCTTGCCGTTCACCGGCAGGAACTGCACATCCGAGCCGCCAGGATTTGAGGTGCGGCACAGCACGATCACGCCGCGATCGGGATAAGCCAGGTAGGGCTCCATCGAATCCAGGCCCATGTACGGATTGACCGTGACCGCATCGGCACGGTAGCGCTCGAAGGCTTCGATGGCGTATTGCTGCGCGGTCGAGCCGATATCTCCGCGCTTGGCGTCCAGGATCACGGGAATTCCGGGGTGGGCGTCATGGATATAGGCGATCAGCTGCTCAAGCTGGTCTTCGGCCCGCTGCGCCGCAAAATAGGCAATCTGCGGCTTGAAGGCGCAGACCAGGTCGGCGGTGGCGTCAACGATCTCGCGGCAGAAGGAGAAAATGGCGCCGCCCGCGCCCGTCATCGACAGGGGCAGCTTGCCGGGATCGGGGTCGAGCCCGACGCATAGGAGGGAATCGTTGCGCTGCCAGGCTGCAGCCAACTGCTCGGTGAATGTCATGGAATGCTCGCTAATCTGGGTCGGCCGCATCGGCTGCGCGCCGAGCCCTGTGGGCCGGGTCGGCGCTCCCCCGCGGCAACAGTCGTTCTGCGATTTTACCCGTTGCGTGCTATCTTCTGCCGTTCTTCCTCGATACAAAGAGCGGCGTCGCACACAGCCGCCACCCCGCCATGTCTCTCGACCGCCGCAGCCTGGTGCTGCTCGTCATCCTCACACTCGCCTGGGGCATCAACTGGCCCATCATGAAACTCGGCGTGGCGCAGTTCCCGGCCATGGGATTCCGTCTGCTCTGCATGGCCGGCGGCGTGCTGGCGCTGGGGCTGGCCTTGCGCCTGCGCGGCGAATCGCTGCGGGTCCCGGCGGGGCAGTGGCCGACCGTGATCAAGCTGGCGATACCCAACATGGTGTTCTGGCATCTGCTGGCGATCTGCGCCGTCAAGATGCTGTCTTCCGGGCGCGCCGCCATCCTTGGCTACACCATGCCGATCTGGGCCGTGGTCTGGGGCCTGGTGCTGTTCCGCGAACGCATTGGCGCCGCCGCCTGGATCGGCATCGCCTGCGCGCTGGCCGGCACCGCGCTGCTGCTGTCGGGCGAGATCGCGGCGCTGACCGGCAGCCCGGGCGGCACCCTGCTGATGCTGGGCGCCGCGGCCGGCTGGGGCCTGGGCACGCAGATGATGAAGCGCAGCAAGATCGAAATGCCGATCGGCGTGCTGACCTTCTGGATGCTGGTGGTCACGCTGCCCTTCCTGCTGCTCGGCACGCTGCTGCTCGAGCACGGCTGGCGCCTGCCCAATGCCGTGGAGTGGGGGGCGATCGCCTATAACGCGGTAGTGGTGTTCGCCTACTGCCATCTCGTCTGGTTCATGCTGGCGCGCAGCCTGCCGCCGGTGGTGTCGAGCCTGTCGATGATGTTCATCCCGGTGGTCGGTGTGTTCTCGGGCATGTGGATGCTGGGCGAGCAGCCGCACTGGCAGGACTATGCCGCGATCGTGCTGATGTTCGCCGCCATGGCCTCGGTGCTGCTGGTGCCGCTGTTGCGCCGCTGGCGCCGGAGCGCGCGGGCGGCATGACGGCAACACTGTGCGCCGGGGCCTGCATTCACCCAGATTTCACTTAACAAGCCCCCCTCGTTGGGCTACACTCGCGGCCATCATAATCCCGGAGAAACTACGTGGGCAGTAGCATCGGGTGTTCGTGTTGCCGCAGCCAGATTGCGATCGCACCGAATGYCATGTCACTGCGGGCTGCGTAACGACGACCGCCGGAGCCGGACCATCCCGCTCCACCGCCTCGTCGGACTCGCCCGCAGCACATACTGCGGGTGAGTGTTCTTCCGTGCCCCTGACGGCCGCCGCCGCGCGCGCCGCTTCGTCCCGGACTTTCCCTCTCCCGGCTTGCCAGCCATGAACGGCAAACGCCATCGCCTTGCACGCTCGCAAAAGCGCGCAGCGCGATCACGCTTGCCAGCGGGCTCATGCTTCGCCATTGCGCGCGAAGCGTGAGTTCGCCCGGGGCCGGCCAAGCCTAGCCTGCGCGTTTCTTCGCCAAACGCAACAAGGAAGCCCTGGGATGATCAACCTGTTCGTCCTGCAGAAAGGCCGGCTCGCACAGGAGCAGGTCGACGATCGCAATGAACTTCTGCAGCACAAGCCGATCTGGATCGACGTCATCAGCCCCGATGAAGAAGAACTCGCCTGGATCAAGGAAGCGTACGGCGTAGCCCTGCCGGAACTGGAAGACCTGGGCGACCTGGAAGCCTCGGCCCGCTACTTCGAGGGCGAAGACGAGAACATCCATATCCGCACCGACTTCCTGCTCGATGAGGAAGAGATCTCGCGCAACGTGCGCGTGGCGTTCGTGCTGACCCGCGACGTGCTGTTCTCCATCCACGACGAAGACCTGCCGGTGTTCCGGCTGGTGCGGTTGCGCGCGCGCATGCGGCCGGGTTCGGTGCGCAACGCCAAGGATGTGCTGATGGATCTGTACGCCACCGATGCGGAATACTCGGCGGACTCCATCGAGGAAGTCTACGAACGGCTGGAGGAAGCCAGCAAGCGCGTGCTGGCCGAAAACGTGACCGATGCCGCCGCCGCCGACGTGCTGGAAACCATCGCCCGCGAGGAAGACCTGAACGGCCGCATCCGCCGCAACGTCATGGATACGCGCCGCGCGGTCTCCTTCCTGATGCGCAGCCAGTTGCTGTCGGCCGAGCAGCAGGACGAAGCCCGCCAGATCCTGCGCGATATCGACTCCATCGAGAACCACACCGCGTTCCTGTTCGACAAGATCAACTTCCTGATGGATGCCACGGTCGGCTTCATCAACATCAACCAGAACAAGATCATCAAGCTGTTCTCGGTGGTGTCGGTGGCGCTGATGCCGCCCACGCTGATCGCCAGCATCTACGGCATGAACTTCAAGCTGATGCCGGAACTGGACTGGTCCGCGGGCTATCCGTGGGCGATCGGGCTGATGGCGGTGTCGGCGGCGATTCCGCTGGTGTATTTCAAGCGCAAAGGCTGGCTGAGCTAAGTGGCGGCGCGGCTGCCGCCGCGCTCAGCTCAGTCCGGCAGCGTGGCCGCGCCCATGCGGCGCGCGATGATATTGGCCTTGGCCTTGAAGTTCACGCGCACATTGGCGCAGTACTGCTTCTTGTCGAAGCACTTCGGCGCCGGCAGCGCGGCGGCCAGGCGCGCTGCCTGGCCCACGCTGAGCCTGGCCGCGCTGGTCTTGAAGTAGTGCTGGGCAGCGGCCTCGACCCCGAATACACCTTCGCCCCACTCCACTGAATTCAGGTAGATCTCGAAGATGCGTTGCTTGTCGAGCCAGAACTCGAGCATCCAGGTAATGGCCAGTTCCTGCCCCTTGCGCAGGTAATGCTGCTCTGATGAGAGAAAAAGGTTCTTCGCCAGTTGCTGGGTAATGGTGGAGCCGCCGCGCACGATGTGGCCGCGCTTCTTGTTGCGCTCCCACGCTTCGAGCATGGCGTCGAGTTCGTAGCCGGGATGGTTGACGAAATCGGCGTCCTCGCTGGCGATCACCGCGCGCTTGAGGCTGCGCGAGATATCGTCATAGCCGACCCAGCGGCGGTCCACCTGGCAGCTCCAGAATTGAAAGCCGCACAGCCGCCACTGCTCGGCCCGCATGAACGCCGTGGACGACGGGTTCACGTATTGCCAGGCAGCGATCTGCAGGAAGAAATAGACCTGCATGGCCAGCACGCCGGCGATCAGCGTGCCGAGCAGGTAGGCGAGCCAGCGCAGCGGCTTCAGACCGCCGCCGCGCGTGGCAGGCCCCGAACGGTCGGTACGCTTGCGCTCAGCCATGTTCGATGCCTGCAGGCCGCAGCGCCGCGCTCAACGCGCGGCTTCGGCCTGGAGTTCGGCGCGCAGCGCTGCCAGCACGGGGGCGGTGGCAGGCCGCACGCCGCGCCAGTTGTAGAAGGCTTCGGCGGCCTGCTCGACCAGCATGCCCAGCCCATCCGCGGTGCGCGCGCCGCATTGGGCGGCGAACTTCAGGAACACCGTGGGCTCGGCGCCGTACATCATGTCGTAGGCGAGCACATCCTTGCCCAGCAGTTCCGCCGGCACCGGCGGCAGTTCGCCCTGCAGGCTGCTGCTGGTGGCATTGATCACCACGTCGCAGGCGTCGTCCTCGGACAAACCCGCGAGCGCGTCGAAGCCGCCGCCCCACAATTCCACGCCGTACTCGTCGGCCTGCTGAGCCACGTTTTCCAGGATGTCACTGGCGCGCTGGGGTGTGCGGTTAGCCACCACGATGCGATCGGGCCGGCAGGCAATCAGCGGCAGCATGGCGCCCATGGCCGCGCCGCCGGCGCCCAGCAACAGGATGCGCTTGCCTTCGAGCAAGGTATCGAGATTGATCTCGATGTCCCGCGTGAGGCCGACGCCGTCGGTGTTGTCGCCATGGATCACGCCGTCCTCGATCCACATGGTATTGACCGCGCCGGCGCTTTCGGCGCGCGGCGTCAGGCGCTCCGCCAGGTCATAGGCTTCGAGCTTGAAGGGCACTGTCACGTTCAGGCCGTGGCCACCACCCTCGAAGAAGGCACGCACGGTGGCAACGAATCCGTCCAGCGGCGCCAGCAGGCGCTCGTACTCGACGGCCTCGCCGGTCTGCTGCGCGAAAGCGGCATGGATGGCGGGCGAGCGGCTGTGTGCGATGGGATTGCCGATCACCACATAGCGGTCGGCCTGGGTCTGGGATTGCATAGTCGTAGTAGAGGACATCATCGGGCCTGTAAGCGAGTTTCCAGCCCACTGCGCGAAAACTTGAAGGTGGAGATGACTTCGAGAATATCCTGGCGCGCCTGCATCTGCGCTGAGAACTGGCCAAACGGCGCCGCGGCCCGCACGATCGCCACCGCCTGGCGGTCCAGCGCGGGATCGCCCGAGCTCTTGACCACGTCGATGGCATCGATGTTGTAGCCGTCGCGGTTATAGCCGAGCTTGCCCTGCCGGTTGACGTTGATCACCAGGATCAGTTGCCCGTACAGCGGCTTGCCGTTGCGCTGGGGAAAATCGGTGGTGCCGCGCGCCTCGATCTTCTGGCGCAGGCGGTCGTAGTACTGCGCATATTCCACTTCCTGCGCGCTGGTGGCGGTGAGCTGATAGCGCTTGGGACGCTTGGCGTATTGCTCGAGGTTGCGGCCGATCTCGGCTTCGAGCTTGGCCATCTCATCGAGCGAGGTACGTTCGTCCTGCCCGCGCAGTGGATGCTCCATGCGCTGCTGGCCGGGCTTGAGCGGCTGGCTGTGCACGGACGGCGCGGCTTCGCGCGACTGCGTCATCAGGCGCTGCTGCTCCTGCTCCATCTGCTCCACGCGGCGCTGCATCTGGCGCACCAGGTCGCCGTCCTTGGTGACGGTCTGGGCCGGCAGTGGCGTGGTCGCGCGCTGCTGGTCCTGCTCGCCGCCACCGTCGAGGTTGGCCTGGGCCAGCACGGTGGGATTCTGCGGACGCTGCGCCGACTTGGAATTGACCAGCACCACGTCGAGCGCGGCATCGGTGCGCTTGATCTCGAACGCCTCCGGCGCCACCACGCGCACGGTCAGTAGCAGAACATGGGCAAGCACCGAGACGACCAGCGCCTTGGCCATCGTGCTGCTGGCGTTCCACCACTGGCGGGGAGAAAAAGCGGCTTTCACGATGGGCGGGACGTTGGCTGGACGGCGTCGATGGGACAAGACCGGGGCCGGGGTCGGTCGGACCCCGGTTCAGACTGCGATTGTAAGGGAGCGCCTCGTTTTTTCCGAGAACCTCAGCCCGCGCCGCCGGCGCCGGTGTCGCGTGTCTCCGACGAAGCGCCTTCGCTTGTGGCACCTTCGGCACTCGCGGCGTCGCCCTCGGCGCTGCCTTCCGCGGCCACGCCCTCGGCGGCGGCTTCGGCTACCTCCTCGGCGGCAGCTTCAGCGGCAGCTTCGGCCGACACTTCGCTGGCTTCGTCGTCGCCTTCCAGTTCTTCCGACGGCAATTCGCCTTCGCCGGCAAAGATCTCCAGGACCCGGCACGACACCTCCAGCGAGATTTCGTCGGTTGCGCCGATTTCCAGCAGCACCTGGGTTCCGCGCGAGGCCTGGACCAGTTCGGGCACGCGCGTGACCAGCGGGATCTCGGCAAAGCGCACCGCGCCTTCCTTGAGCACCGAGCCCATCAGGCGTTCGCGCTTTTCCTGTTGCAGCCAGCGCAGGCACCAGTAGCGTTCCATGGTCGACTGGTGATCGGCATAAGCGGCGTAGGTGCCTTCGAAGTCGGCTACGGCAGCCAGCAGGTCGGAGTCCTTGGGCTTGAACGGCGCCACCAGCTTGGCCGTGATCCCATGCTGGGCCACCGCCAGGATCTGCCACTGGTTGACCAGGTCGACATAGCGCCGCAGCGGCGAAGTGCTCCAGGCGTACTGCGCCACGCCCAGCCCTTCATGCGGGGCCGGATAGGTCTGCATGCGGGTGCGGTGCATGCCCCAGGCCTTCTGCGTGCGGTAGATGCCCGGCACGCCGTGGYCTGCGAGCAGCTTGCCCCAGGTGCTGTTGGCCAGGATCATCAGTTCGGCCACGATCTTGTCGAGCGGAGAGCCGCGCCGGCGCTGCTCGATGCGCACTCGCTCGCCGCCGTCGGCCAGTTCGTCGAGGTAGAAGTTGTAGTCGGCGCGGTTGTGCGACTCGGGCCGCAGCCCGCTCGCCAGGCGCGCCTTCTGGCGTTCATCGTGCAGCCATCCGGAGAAGTGCCACAGCTGGGTCAGCGCCTCGCGGAACGGGTAGTCGCCGGTGCCCGCGGCAAGCGCGGCCTCGGTCACCACGTCCTCAAGCAGGTTGTGGCGCAGGTTGGCCGCGATCATGACCATTTCGGCACGGGTCTCGCTGCTGACGATGGCTTGCTGGGCCGGATCGTAGACCACGTACAGCGACAAGGCCGGGCACTCGCGCCCTTCCTGCAACGTGTAGCGCTCCACCACGTCGTCGGGCAGCATGGTGATCTTGTCGCCGGGGAAATACACGGTCGACAAGCGCTGGCGCGCCACGGCATCGAGCGGCTCGCCACGGCGGATGCCGAGGCCGGGGGCCGCGATATGGATGCCCACGCGGATCTGGCCACCGTCGAGCGGCGTGACCGACAGCGCATCGTCGATCTCGGTGGTAGTGACGTCGTCGATGGAAAACGCCTCCACCTCCGCGCGCGGCAGGTCGCCGACGGGTTCCGGCACGGGCACGTCGGGAAAGCCCGTGCCCTTGGGAAAGCATTCGGAGAGGAATTTGGCCTCATGCAGCGCGCGCGGGCTGGCAATGCCGCCCACTGCCACCATCAGCCGCATCGGCGACATGCCAAGCGCGGTGCAGGCGGCGTCCATCGCCTTGTATTCGAGGCTGTTCTTGTCGGGCTTGAACAGCAGTTGCAGTGCCTTGCCGCGGAAGGCGTCGGGCAACGTCATGGCCTTGAGCTGGGCTTCGTACTCGGCCTGCACCAGGGCTTGCTGCTTCTTGCGCTCGAGCGCGGCGAGCGCAGCCTTCAACTGGTCTTCCGGCGCGCGCTGGTAGCGCCCGCGGCCCTTGCGGCGGAAATACACGGGATTGCCGTGCAGCGTCTGCGCCAGCGCAGCTTGCTGCACCACGCTCGCACCCGCACCGTAGTATTCGGTCGCCAGGTCGACAAAGCCGAATTCTTCTTCCGACGCGCATTCCCACAGGAATTCCAGGTCGACCTCGCCGGCCAGCTCGGCGGTCTGGCGCACCAGCTCGATCGCCGACGGCTGCGCGAATTGCAACAGTACGTCACGCGACTTGACCTTGGTGCGCTTGCCCGCGGGCAGCTCCACCTGGTACGACTCGCCCTGCTGGGTCAGCACGGTGCCGGCGCGAATCTCGCCGCCTTCTTCGAACAGCAACTGCATGGATCGGTACTTTCAGAAATGCCGGGAACCGTTCTGGAAAACAAGCGCCCTGGCGCCTTGTAACGCCTGTGGGAACGGCCCGGTGAGGGAAATGGTGCAAGGCCGCCCTCAGGCGAGACGGCAACCGGACCTGAGATGATACCGCACCGCGCCGGCCGCAAGCCCGGCGCGGGTCAAGCTGTTACAGCGACATGCCGCCGCTGGCCTCGATCGCCACGCCATTGACGTAGCTAGCGTCGTCGCTGGCCAGGAAGGTATAGATGCTGGCGATTTCCGCCGGTTCGGCCAGCCGGCGCAGCCAGCAGGACGATTTCATGCCGTCGAGCACCTTCTCCGGCACGGTCTGCAGGATCTCGGTCGCGACGAAGCCCGGGCAAACCGCGTTGACGCGCACGCCCTTCGGACCCAGCTCGCGCGCCCACGTCTTGGTAAAGCCGATCACGCCGAATTTGCTGGCCGCATAGTTGGTCTGGCCGAAGTTGCCGTACAGGCCCACCACACTAGATGCATTAAGGATCACACCGCTGCCCTGTTCGGTCATGATCGAAGCCACCGCCTGCGCGCAATTGAATACGCCCTTGAGGTTGACGTCGATAACCGCGTCGAACTGAGCCTCGCTCATCTTGGCCAGCCGCGCATCCTTGGTGATGCCGGCGTTGTTGACGAGGATGTCGATGCGGCCGTGTTTGGCGAGCGTGGCCGCGACCATGGCGTCCACTTCGTCGCGGCGCGTCACATCGACCTTGAAGGCACTGACGGTGGCACCCGTCGCGGCGAGGGTCCCGGCGGCGGCACGCACGCGCTCGTCCTTCACGTCGCAAAGCACCACCAGCGCGCCTTCTGCGGCAAAGCGCTGCGCGGTGGCAAAGCCGATGCCGGCGGCAGCGCCGGTGATGATGGCAACACGTCCCTGCAATTTCATGATGTTGGTCTCTTCTTCTTGGTAGTGGTCGTGGGATGTTCTTGCTTTGGATGGGTACTTGCGAGCTACTGGTCCGAACCGCCCTGATCGGACGCGGGCGCATTCGGGCTTTCCGGCGCGGGCCGCTGCCGCAGGTCCGGCAGGAATACCTCGGTCACCAGCATGACCCCGCCGCCGCGCCGGAAGACCGAGCGCCGCGCCGGCAACATGGAGGACGGCGGCGGTTCGCGCATCGCCGGGACCGCCTGCTCCAGCCGGCGCCGCAACGGGTGATGCGGCAACAAGCGCGCAAATGCGAACGGCTCGCGCAGCACGCGGGGATCGACAAACAGTGCACCGCCCAGGGGTCGCTCGCCCAAGCCGCGCAGGAACGGCCAGTCGCGCCGGGCATGGTCGGGTTTCACCACCGTATGGGCAAAGATGGCCGGGACGCCATCGCAGACCAGCAGTACCTCCCGCGCCAGCGCGCGATGGCGCGCTGGCAGGCCCAGCGCCTGCCATTCGTCGGCCAGGGCAAGCTCCATGCGCTGCGCCAGGCAACGCACCCGGAACCGGCTCGACGCCGCCACCAGCCGTGCAGTCAGCGAGCCGTCACCAATGACCCAGCGGCGCAGGTTCGCGCTGATGGCGGGATCTTCGGGTAAATGGGAGTGCCAACCGCTGCGGCGCACATGCGCCCCGCTCATACCGCGCTCATGCCTGCGGCTCCAGGTTGGCCGGGCTGATCTGTCCAGCGGGACCATAGCCGCAGAAGGCCAGGACTTGGTCGACGTAGCCGGCGAATTCGCTGATGCCGTGGTCGCTGCCCTCAATGACGCGCGTATGCGCGCCGGGGAACGCCGCCAGCATCTCGCGATAGTCCAGCACCTCGTCGCCGGTGGCGGCCATGAGGAAATAGCGCTCCGGCCGGGTGATGGCTTCGACCCGCAACGCCAGTAGTTCGTCCAGATGATGTCGTTCCACGCGCACCGAACCTCCGCCATGCCAGAGCGGCTGGTCGCCCAGGTAGCGCTCGAGGTCGGTCCACGGATGCACCGCCGGATTAAGCAGCACCGCGCGGCAGCCGTGGCGCTCGGCCAGCCGGCGGGCATAGAAACCGCCCAGCGAAGACCCGACGATGGTGAGCGGCTGCGCGCCGCCCGCCTGGGATGCCGCGATCGCCGCTTCCGCCTGGGCGATGGCCGCCGCCGGCGACACATTCAGCACGGGGCAGGCGTAATGGCGGCCAACGCCCCATTCGCGCATGCGCTCCTGGATCAGCCGCGCCTTGAACGACTGCGGCGAGGAGCGAAAACCGTGCAGGTACAACAACATGCCGGCCCCCGCTCAGGCTGTGGCGCCGGCAGCGAAGGCATCCAGCAGCTTCTGGTGCACGCCGCCGAAACCGCCGTTGCTCATCACCAGCACGTGGTCGCCAGGGCGCGCCGCGGCGCGCACCGCCCGCACCAGCGCGGGAAGATCGCTGAAGGCGGCAGCCCGCTCGCCCAGCGGCGCCAGTGATTCGGCCAGGTCCCAGCCCAGGGCATCCTTGCCGCTGGCCGCGCCGTAGCCGAATACGAGGTCGGCCGCCTCCAGGCTGGCCGGCAGTTGCGCCTTCATGACGCCCAGCTTCATGGTGTTCGAGCGCGGCTCCAGCACGGCCAGGATGCGCGCCCCGCCAACCCGCTTGCGCAGGCCGTCGAGCGTGGTCTGGATCGCGGTGGGATGGTGAGCAAAGTCGTCATAGACCGTGATGCCGTCGACCACGCCCCGCACTTCCATGCGGCGCTTCACATTGGCAAAGCGCGACAGGGAATCGATCGCCTGGGCCGGCGGCACGCCCACATGCCTTGCCGCCGCGATCGCAGCCAGCGCGTTCAGGCGGTTATGCGTGCCCTGCAAGTCCCAGGTGAGCCGTCCCTGCAGTGCCTCGCCGAACCAGACATCGAAGCTGTCTTGCGCCGCGCCGCCAGTGGCGCCGGCAGGCTCCCCGGCACGCCAGTCGCCCATGCCGAACTGCTCCGTCTCGCTCCAGCAGCCCCGCTCCAGCACGCGCGCCAGACTCTCTTCCGCCCCGTTGACGATCAGGCGGCCCTGCTCCGGCACGGTTCGCACGAGGTGGTGGAACTGGGTCTCGATCGCGGCAAGATCCGGGAAGATGTCGGCGTGATCGTATTCCAGGTTATTCAGGATGGCCGTGCGCGGACGGTAGTGGACAAACTTGCTGCGCTTGTCGAAGAACGCCGTATCGTATTCATCGGCTTCGATCACGAAGAAATCGGACTCGGTCACGCGCGCCGACACCCCAAAGTTCTGGGGCACGCCGCCAACCAGGAAACCCGGGTTGTAGCCCGCACCCTCCAGGATCCAGGCCAGCATGGAAGTCGTTGTGGTCTTGCCGTGGGTTCCCGCCACCGCGAGCGTCCATTTGCCGCGCAGCACATGCTCGCCCAGCCACTGCGGGCCGGATGTATAGGGCAGGTTGCGGTTGAGGATGGCTTCCATCAGCGGATTACCGCGCGAGACCACATTGCCGATCACGAACAGATCCGGCGCCAGCGCCAGTTGGCTCGGATCGAAGCCCTCGATCAGTTCGATGCCCTGGGCCTCGAGCTGCGTGCTCATGGGCGGATAGACATTGGCATCGCAACCGGTCACGCGGTGGCCAGCCTGCTTGGCCAGTACGGCAAGGCCGCCCATGAATGTGCCGCAGATACCGAGGATGTGAATATGCATGGGATTTGGGATTCGGCGGGCCTGGGCGGCCGGGCCTGTGGCTTCTGAATGAGGGGGAATTGTACCTGAGGGGGGCAGGGGGAATCCCGAGGGATGCCTGCGGCACCGGGCGGAAATCCACTTCCGCAGGGTGCCCAGCGAGCCCCGGAAGCCGTTCGGTTCGAGCCGTGCAACCCGCCCCGGAAGGTCGCTCCCCGCAGGGGGAGCCGTCTTTGACTTTGAAGTTAAACCGCTAAAGCTGGCTTTAACGGGAAATCCGCCAGCCAACGGAATCTCAAGCCTCCCAGCCCACTCTAAGAAACCAAACCCCGCTCGGGGCGCTTCCCCCAATCCCTCCGGTATCATCTCCACATGCCCCGCCGCCCCACCCTGGACCCCATCCGCCTGCGCGAAGAAATTGCGCAGGCCGCCGCCCGCATGATCGCGGAAGACGGTGCCGACTACGCCACCGCCAAGCGCAAGGCCGCGCGCCAGTTGCTGGGCGACATCCGCGTAACCGGCGAGTGGCTCCCCGACAACGAGATGGTCGAGGCCGAGGTCCGCGCCTACCAGGCGCTGTTCCATTCGGACAGCCAGCCGCGCGTGCTGGCGCTCCTGCGCCGCCTGGCCATACTGGTCATGAGTGACCTGGCCGCATTCCGCCCCTACCTGGCCGGGGCGGTACTCAACGGCACTGCCACCGAGCATTCGGACGTCTACCTCCAGTGCTTCTGCGACAGCCCCAAGGACCTCACCCTCCACCTGCTCAACGCCGGTGTCGATTTCGATACCAGCGAAAGCCGGCACTTTGCCGGCCGTGGCGAGGTCGAGACCTTGAGCTTCCTCTGGAAGGGCCAGTGGCCCACCCAGAGGGAGGCGCGGCTGCTGGCGGGGGAAATCCGCGCCGAGCTTGGCCAGCCCGTTGGCATTCATATAGCGCTGTATGATGCGGATGATGAACGTGGCGCGGTCCGGGCAGATGCCGGCGGCCGCGTTGCCCGTGCCGACCTGAGCGCCGTGCAGGCACTCGCGGCGGCGGCCGCGTCCGACACGCCCGACACGCCCGAAGCAGCCTGAGCACCCGAACGGCGTGGTGCCTTCCGTTCCGCCCCGGGCCTTTTCTGCCATCTATCAGCCGCTAACTTCCTGCTGCCATGCCCCCTTCCAATAGCACTTCCGTCCGCCGCAGCCGCCTCTGGGTCTGGCTCGCCGTTGCTGTCGTCGCTGCCGCTGCCGGCGCACTGGCCGGTCATTATGTGTTCTCGCCCAAGCCAGCATCCGACGAGGCGGTGGAGGCGTTCCTGCGTACGCAACTGCCTGACCCGACCGGCGCGCAGGTCGATTTCGCGAAGTTGCGGGGCAAAACCGTAGTTGTGAACTTTTGGGCACCCTGGTGCGGGCCATGCGTCGAGGAGATGCCCGACCTGACCGCGCTGCACAAGGAGTACTCGGGGCGCAAGGTGGAATTTGTCGGCATCGGCATCGATTCGGCCAACAATATCCAGCAGTTCATCCAGAAAGTGCCGGTCTCTTACCCGCTGGTGGTGGCGGGCTTTGCCGGTACGGAGTTGTCGCGTAATTTCGGCAATGCCGCCGGCGGGCTGCCCTATACAGTGATCATTGCGCCCGACGGCACGGTCAGCTACCGCAAAATGGGCAGGGTTTCCCCTGATGAGCTGCGCGCCGCGCTGCCTCGCGGCTAGGCATAAGATTCTTGATTTGGGGCCATTTTCATCTAATCTTTAGCGATCATCAGGCAAATTAACCGATTTCCGATGGCACAGATCGAAAGTGCCGGATCAGACCAAAAAACTCGCCCGCCTGGAAGCTGCCTATGTCTGCGCTGCTAGACAAATCACTCTAAGCTACGGTAATCTCCGCGCAATTTCGTTGAAATGGTCGAGCCGCCGTGATCGATACGCCTCCCGAACGCCGCTCCGCCCGCTACCGCAAGGTGCTGGTCCTGCATGGACCTAACCTGAACCTGCTGGGCACGCGCGAACCGGAAACCTATGGACACACGAAACTGGTCGATATCGACTTTGCTCTTGCACAGCGCGCAAGGCAGGCCAATATCGCCCTGGCTACGTTCCAGTCCAACCACGAGGGGGCACTGGTCGATCGTATCCATGCAGCGCGCGACGAGGGCGTTGACTTCATCATCATCAACCCGGCCGCCTACACGCATACCAGCGTGGCGTTGCGCGATGCGCTGGCCGGGGTGGCGATCCCTTTCGTGGAGGTCCACTTGTCGAACGTGCATCGGCGCGAGGACTTCCGTCACCACTCCTTTTTCTCGGATGTGGCGATCGGCGTGATCTGCGGACTTGGCTGGCAAGGCTACCTGCTGGCGCTGGACTATGCCCTCGGGCAGGAGCTGGAGCAGGCGCCCCTAAAGGCCTGACCCGGCCGCTTTATTTCATGACATTTACCGCGCCCCCGGCGCCTGTCACGTCCCCGCTGTCTCGCGCGGCGGACGTAGGCAGCCCGCCGGACGCATGAGTTTTTCCCGGACGAAGCCGCCAGAGCGGCAAGCCGGACAACCCGATTCAGGAGGATAGAAGATGGACCTGCGCAAGCTGAAGACGCTGATCGACCTGGTGGCCGAGTCCGGCATCTCCGAGCTGGAAGTCACCGAAGGCGAAGGCAAGGTGCGAATTGTCAAGGCACCGCCGCAGGTCATCGCCGCGCCGATGGCGATGCAACCGATGCAGGCACTGCCCCCGGCCGCCGGCCCCGCCGCGGCGCCCGTTGCCGGCGCCGAGCCGACCGCACCGCAACTGCCGGTTGGYCATGTGGTGACCTCGCCGATGGTCGGCACCTTCTATCGCGCCCCCTCGCCGGGCGCCGCGGCCTTCGTCAACGTGGGCGATACCGTCAAGGAAGGCCAGACTGTCTGCATCATCGAAGCGATGAAGCTGCTCAACGAAATCGAGTCCGACAAGGCTGGCGTGATCAAGGAAATCCTGGTCGAGAATGGCCAGGCGGTGGAATACGGCCAGCCGCTCTTCATCATCGGCTGATACTGACCGGCATGCCGCGCCGCCCGCAGCCTGCGCCGGATGTTCCGGCCGACCGCGCCGGCGCAGGCGAACCGGACGTGCCGCACGGGCCTCGCCCCGGTGCCAGCTCCCCCGCCCGCACTCCGGCCACCGCGCCGGGGGCGCCATGATCCGCCGCGGTGGGACCGCCTTTCTCCTCGCAGAGAGTGACTATGTTTGAAAAAATTCTGATCGCGAATCGCGGTGAAATCGCCCTTCGCATCCAGCGCGCCTGCCGCGAGCTTGGCATCAAGACCGTAGTGGTGTATTCGGAAGCCGACAAGGAAGCCAAATACGTCAAGCTGGCCGACGAAGCCGTCTGTATCGGCCCGGCGCCTTCGCCGCTGTCCTACCTCAATATGCCGGCCATCATCTCGGCCGCCGAGGTGACCGACTCGCAAGCCATCCACCCAGGCTACGGCTTCCTGTCGGAAAACGCCGACTTCGCCGAACGCGTGGAAAAATCCGGCTTCGTCTTTATCGGCCCGACCTCGGAAAGCATCCGCCTGATGGGCGACAAGGTCTCGGCCAAGCAAGCCATGATCAAGTCCGGCGTGCCGTGCGTGCCGGGCTCCGAAGGCGCCCTGCCCGACGATCCCAAGGAAATCCTGGCGATCGCGCGCGCCGTCGGCTACCCGGTCATCATCAAGGCGGCGGGCGGCGGCGGTGGCCGCGGCATGCGCGTGGTGCACACTGAAGCGGCCCTGGTCAACGCGGTCAACATGACGCGCGAGGAAGCCGGCCGTGCCTTCGGCAACCCGGAGGTCTACATGGAGAAATTCCTGGAGAACCCCCGGCACGTCGAAATCCAGATCCTGGCCGACCAGCATCGCCAGGCGATCTGGCTGGGCGAGCGCGACTGCTCGATGCAGCGCCGCCACCAGAAGGTGATCGAGGAAGCGCCCGCGCCGCATATCCCGCGCCGCCTGATCGAGCGTATCGGCGACCGCTGCGCCGAGGCCTGCAAGAAGATCGGCTACCGTGGCGCCGGCACCTTCGAGTTCCTGTACGAGAACAACGAGTTCTACTTCATCGAGATGAACACGCGCGTGCAGGTGGAGCACCCCGTCACCGAGATGATCACCGGCATCGACATCGTGCAGGAGCAGATCCGCATCGCCTTTGGCGAGAAGCTGCGCTGGCGCCAGAAGGACGTGCAACTGCGCGGCCACTCCATCGAATGCCGCATCAATGCCGAGGATCCGTTCAAGTTCACCCCGTCGCCCGGCCGCATCACCGCCTGGCACATGCCCGGCGGTCCCGGCGTGCGGGTCGACTCGCACGCGTATGATGGCTACTTTGTGCCGCCCAACTACGATTCGATGATTGGCAAGATCATCACCTACGGCGCTACCCGCGAGCAGGCCATTGCCCGCATGCGGATCGCGCTGTCGGAAATGGTGGTGGACGGCATCCAGACCAACGTACCGCTGCACCGCGAGCTGATGCTCGATGCCAACTTCGTCGAAGGCGGCACCAGCATTCACTATCTCGAACACCGCCTGGCCCAGAAGAACGTGGCCAAGGGCGGCAAGATCTGAAGCCCCGGCGCGGCCAGCATTAACGGATCGACAAGGATCGCCTGTGGCATTTCAGGAATGTGTGATCGAAATCGCACAAGACCAGGCAGAAGCCTGGTCTGACGCACTGTTCGACCTCGGCGCGCTGTCGGTATCGGTGGAAGACGCCGATGCCGACACGCCCGACGAGCAGCCGCTGTTCGGCGAGCCCGGCATGGAGCCGACTCGCCTGGCATGGAACCGCTCGCGCGTGGTGGCGCTGTTCGACGACAGCACCGATCCCGTGCTGGTGGTGGCCGCTGCTGCCAATGCGCTGGGTATCGACCCGGTGCCGCCGTACCAGTTGCGGCCGGTCGAGGACCAGGACTGGGTGCGCCTGACGCAATCCCAGTTCGAGCCTATCCGCATCGGCGAGCGCATCTGGGTGGTGCCGTCGTGGCACGAAGCGCCCGAACCCGACGCGGTGGTGCTGGAACTCGATCCCGGCCTCGCCTTCGGTACCGGCAGCCATCCCACCACGCGGCTGTGCATGCAGTGGCTGGAACAGAACATCAAGGCGGGTGAAACCGTGCTCGACTACGGTTGCGGCTCGGGCATCCTCGCCATCGTGGCGCGCAAGCTCGGCGCGGGCGACACGCTCGGCATCGATATCGACCCCAACGCGGTGGAAGCCTCGCGGTACAACGCTGAGCGCAATCGCGTGGAAGCCACTTTCGCGCTGCCGGAAACCGTTTCCGAGGCCAGCTACGACCTCGTCGTCGCCAATATCCTCTCCAATCCGCTCAAGCTGATGGCGGCCATGCTGAGCGCCCGCGTGCGTCCCGGCGGCCGACTGGTGCTGTCGGGCGTGCTGGAGCGGCAGGCGGAGGAAGTCGCCGCTGCCTACGCGCCCTGGCTGCCCATGTCAGTCTGGCGCAGCGAGGAAGGCTGGGTGTGCCTGCACGGCACCCGCGGTGAAGGCCCCGGCGTCCAGCCCTGAGCCCCGCCAATGGCCGCAGCCAAGCTCGTCACGCGTTGCCCGGCCTGCCGCACGGCGTTCCGGCTGGTTGCCGATCAGTTGCGGCTGCGGCAGGGCCTGGTCCGCTGCGGCCAGTGCGACACCGTTTTCGACGCGCGTGAACACCTGATCGAACTGCCGGCGCCCGAACCGGCCAGCGAGGCCGCGGTCGCCGCCGAGGCTGCCGCAAGCGTGGCTGCCCCAGCGCCGCCGCAGGAGACGGCCCCGGAAAAGCCCCACCGCCGCTCGCCGCGCACGCCGCACGAGAAGTCCCACGAAGAAGCGATCGAGGGTGCTCACGACACGGCACACGGGCGCGCGCCGCGAACCCCACGCAAACGGCACCATGCCGAGGCGCCCCCTGAAACGGCAGCACCTGACGCGCCTGGCCCGCATGCTGCCGAGGCCCTCGCCGCGCCCCAGGAAGCGCCGCATGACGAGGCTGCCGAATCCGGTGAGGACCGCCCCTACATCCCTCCTTTCGATCCCGGCTTCGATCCCGGTTACGACGTGCCGGCGCTCGACGCGCCCACCGTGATGCTGTACCAGACGCAAGCGGAAGCCGATGAGGCTGCGCACGCCGTCAACCTGCAGGCGGAGCCGGAAACAGGCGCCGTGGAGGCCGAGGAAGCGGCTTCCGCCGTGTTCGTGCCCGGCATTGTCGATGGCGAGGAGGCTGACGTTTCCGCCACGGACCAGGCAATCGAAGCATCTGGCGCAACTGAAGCAGTCGAACCAACCCAGGCAACCGAGTTAGCCGATGCAACCGAAGCATCCGATGCAACGCATACAGCCAGCGTAGCCGACATAGCCGGTGCCGCCGCCGACGCCTGGCACGAAGCCGGCGTCCCGGCAGCGGGCGACACACCCGCCGCCACGCCGCAAGCCACCCCCTGGCCACAACTGGACCCCGGGACGCTGGCCGACGACCTGCCACCGCAGGCCGCGCCCCAGGCCATCGCCGGGGCCACCGCCCTGGACGACGATGCGGAACGTGAAGCGCAGGCCGCCCATGGACATGCGGCGCAACTGCCGCCACTAGCGGCCGGCGACAACGATGCAACGCATGCCGCGGACATCGCCGATACCGCGGACACGGCGCAAGCCAGCGATGCGGTGAACGACGTAGCCACCGCCGGCCACGCCCCCGCCAGTGCCCGCGCCGAAGCCGACGCCGCGGCGGTCCCGAGCGCGAGCGGCTACCTGCGCGCCGAAGCGCAAAGCGACTTTCCCGAGATTCCCGAGCCCGTGGCGCGCGAACAGGCGTCGCGCCTGCGGGCGGCGAGCGAGGAGGCCGCGGCGCCGGCCTTCGCGCCGGACTTCCTGCGGCACGCACGCGAGCGCGGGCCGGGCCCGGCCCGGCGCAAGCGCACGCTGCAACGCCTGGCGATCGCCTTGCTGGTGCTGGCAGGACTGGTGCAAGTAACCTATCTGGCGCGCAGCCAGCTGTCGGGGCGCTTCCCGATGCTGCGCCCGGCCTTCGAGGCGGTCTGCGCACCGCTGGGATGCGAGGTGGCGCCGTGGCGCGACATCGACGCCCTGCGCATCGAAAGCTCGCTGCTGCAAAAGCAGGACGAGGACTCCGACGCATACCTGCTTGCCGTCACCTTGCGCAACCAGGGCCGGGCGACCGTGGCACTGCCGGCCATCGAGCTGGTCATGACCGACCTGCAGGACCAGTTGCTGTTGCGCAAGGTACTGCAGCCGGCCGATTATCTCGACGCCGGACAGCAGGCCTTTGCCACGCACGGCCTGCGCGCAGGCACGGAGCTTCCGGTTCGGGTACGATTCCGTTCGCAGCAGGCGGCGGCGAACTACCGCGTGCTGATCTTCTACCCCTGAATTCCACACGGGCCCGCCGCTCATCCCGGGCGCCCCCGAATCACGGGCCCGCATTTCACACAGGAGCACATATGAGCAACGTCACCCTCGGCGGCAACGCCATCGAAGTCGGCGGCAAATTTCCGCAAGCAGGCGACAAGGCCCCCGCGTTCTCGCTGGTCGGCAAGGACCTGAAGGACGTCACGCTGGGCGACTTCGCCGGCAAGCGCAAGGTGCTCAATATCGTCCCCAGCCTGGACACCCCGGTGTGCCAGGCCTCCGCGCGCAAGTTCAACGAAGCCGCCAGCGGCCTCGCCAACACCGTGGTGCTGACTATCTCGGCCGACCTGCCCTTCGCCATGGGCCGCTTCTGCACCGCTGAAGGCCTGGCCAACGTGGTGCCGCTGTCGCTGATGCGCGGCGCCGATTTCAAGGGTAACTACGGCGTGGACGTCAAGACTGGCCCGCTCGCCGGCGTGACAGCGCGCGCCGTGGTGGTGCTCGATGAAAACGACAACGTGAAGTACAGCGAACTGGTCTCGGAAATCAAGAACGAGCCGAACTACGACGCCGCACTGGCCGCGCTGAAGTAAGCGCGCCACCAGCCAGGCGCGGCCACCCGGATGACCGGGTGGCCGTTTTTACATTCAGTGGGCACCGCCACGAGCGGGCGCCCCATAGCAAGCACTGCAAGAATTGGAGAGAGCATGTCCAGCCTGATCTGTGGCTCCGTCGCCTACGACACCATCATGACGTTCGAGGGGCATTTCCGCGAACATATCCTGCCCGACCAGATCCACATGCTGAACGTGTCCTTCCTGGTCCCGTCCATGCGCCGCGAGTTCGGCGGCTGCGCAGGCAATATCGCCTACTCGCTGAAGCTGCTGGGCGGCGAGCCCGTGGTCATGGCCACCGTGGGCGCCGACGCCGAGCCTTACCTGCAGTACCTGCGCGCGCTCGACATCAGCACCGAGCACATCCGTACCCTGCCCGATACCTATACGGCGCAGGCCATGATCACCACCGACCTGGACAACAACCAGATCACGGCGTTTCACCCGGGCGCGATGAACCAGTCGCAGCTCTCGCAGGTGCAGGATGCGCTCGGCGGCAGCAACGCGCCTACCCTGGGCATCGTCGCTCCGGACAGCCGCGAAGGCATGCTGCACCACGCCCGTCAGTTCGCCGAGGCCGGCGTGCCSTTCATCTTCGACCYGGGCCAGGCCATGCCGCTGTTCAACGGCGACGACCTCCGCCAGTTCGTTGAACTCGCCAGCTACGTGACGGTCAATGACTACGAAGCGCAAGTTCTGTTGTCGCGTACCGGCTGGACCAGCGAGGAAGTTGCCGCGCAAGTCCAGGCCTTCATCGTGACCCACGGTGAGCAGGGCGCGAGCGTCTTCGCCAACAAGCAGAAGTACAATATCGCTTCCGTAAAAGCGGATCGGGTCATCGATCCCACGGGCTGCGGGGATGCGTTCCGCGGCGGCCTGCTTTACGGCATCGAACGGGGCTTCGACTGGGAAACAACAGGCCGCCTTGCCAGCCTGATGGGTTCCATCAAGATCGCGCACCAGGGTCCGCAGAACCACAAACCGTCGCGCGACGAAATCGGTGAACGCTTCCAGTCGGCTTTTGGTTATCGCTACGAGTAACACCTTTACGGGATGGATCCCATGCATACCCTGCTTCGCACCAGCGCCATCGCGCTCGCTGCAGCCGCCACCCTGGTGGCCGGCTGCGCTTCGCAGTCGAACTCCGCCAGCATCTATACGCCGGGCCAGGCTCAGCGCGAGCAGACCTTGCGCTACGGCGTGGTCGACACCGTGCGCGAGGTGCTGATCCAGGGTAACCAGACGGGCGCCGGCACCATCGCCGGCGGTGCCATCGGCGGCATCGCCGCCGGCAGCACCATCGGCAGCGGCGGCGGCTCGGTAGCCGCGGGCGTGCTGGGCGCGGTGCTCGGCGGTATCGCCGGCAGCATGGCGGAGAACAAGATCAACCAGCGCCGTGGCCTGGAGATCACCGTGCGACTGGACAACGGCGAGATGCGCGCCATTGTCCAGGACGCCGACGAAGCCTTCCGCCCGGGCGAACGCGTGCGCCTGCTGTCTTCCGGCGGCACGACCCGCGTTACGCACTGAGCACGGCACCCGGGCCGCGCGCAGCGCGCCTGTCCGCTGCAGCGGGGGCTGGCGCTACACGGGTACGAGAAGGCCGCCCAACGGCGCCTGCGACAGTTTAAGGCGACCTCGGGCCGCAACCCCGACCCTGACCTGCCAAAGCGCTGCCTCCTCTACGGAGGCAGCGCTTTTTTCTTGCCGCGATCCGCGCCCGCCCGAGCCTCGCCTGTGGAAGCAGGCCGACGGCCTGGCCGTCCGGATGCACTCAGCTTCCTGTCGCCAGCAACGTCGCGGCCACTTCGTCGGGATCCCGCCCCGCCGCGGCCAGCACCAGGGTCTTGCGTCGTGAGGCCTGACCGCTCTTCAGCGTGACCGAACGGCGCGGCAGGCCCAGCGACGCGGCCAGCCACTGGCACAGGGCTTCGTTGGCCTTGCCGTCCACGGGCGGTGCCGCCAACCTGATCTTCAGCACACCGTCATACTCGCCCGCGGCCGCGGTCGTCCTGGCGCCGGGCTGCACATGCACCGTCACCACGATCTCATCTTGCCCGGAGCCCTTGCCCTGGCGGCACCATGCGGCCATCTACGCCTCTCCTGCTTTCCGGATGTTCAAATGCGCAATCGCCAGGGTGATCCGGTGCCCGGGCGCGCATGAAAAAACCCGCCGGGCTTTCACCATCGGCGGGTTGGCAAGACTGACGTCTTGCGGACCGGATACGCAGTATCCGGTCAGTGCGACACGCGATGCGTGCCCTGGCAATTCCCAGCGCTGGCCGTTGCCGGCACGCTTACGGACGGGTGCCCGTCGGGAAGGGCCATGCCGCAGCCGGGTTCAGCGCGGTCTTGGCAGCCGTAGCGGGTGCGACAGCAGGCGCAGCGGCAGGCTTCGAAGCCGGCGCAGCCTTCTTGGCGGCAGCCTTCTTGGCCGGAGCCTTCTTGGCAGCAGCCTTCTTGGCCGGTGCGGCCTTCTTGGCAGCAGCAGCCTTCTTGGCCGGTGCAGCTGCCTTCTTGGCCGGTGCGGCCTTCTTGGCGGCTACCTTCTTGGCCGGTGCGGCCTTCTTGGCGACAACCTTCTTGGCTGCAACTTTCTTGGCCGGTGCGGCCTTCTTCGCTACGACCTTCTTGGCGGCGGCCTTCTTGGCCGGCGCTGCCTTCTTGGCCGGCGCTGCCTTCTTCGCTACGACCTTCTTGGCGGCGGCCTTCTTGGCCGGTGCTGCAGCCTTCTTGGCCGGCGCAGCCTTCTTCGCCACTACCTTCTTGGCGGCGACCTTCTTCACAGCGGCCTTCTTGGCCGGGGCGGCTGCCTTCTTGGCGGCCGGCTTGGCGGCCTTCTTAGCCGCCGGTTTCTTCTTTGCAGTCGTTGCCATGGATAACTCCTTCACTAGAGAGTGAATATCGAATGACCTAAGTTGGCGACCCGACCGACCCGAGGCGCGTTACCGCGATGCGACCCCAATCGAGCGAGCGATTCATCGGCGCACGGAAACATTGCGACCCCACGCTAATGAATTCGGTGTCAGGGGCACCGCGGCGAGCGGTGCGATAGTGGCCAAGCGGAGCCCGCAGCCGGGCTTCTGACGCTTGCCGCGCCCTGGAATATTCGATCTGCCCGCGCCATCCGCCGGATCGGCACGCGGCATGAAAAGAAGAGATATCGGCCGGCATTTCCATGATGCGGGCAAAGCCACGCGCACCACGTACGGCATTCGTTTGGGGGTAGTTCGCCCATCCCGTTACTGGGCCAAAGGAGACTGCACGCGTTTTAGTAAACCAGTACGGCTTGGTCTGCGTCAAAGTTCTAGTGCTCCTGAGCTACCTGTTCCATTGCATCGAAGTGGGTGGCGCTCGTCGATCGGCATCACGTCCAACATCATCGTTCCATCTGCTGCCTTGCCTGCCTCGCAGCCATGCAATGAAGTGAGACTCTTGTCAAGGCGAATCATAATTCGTTTGTTGCGCGATGTTAAGAAAAAAGTGCAAAAAAACTTGCGCGCGAGCATGACAACTTCATCGTCTTCATCGCCGCGCTCCGCTCGCCTCGTCTTTGCATGCGCGCGACACGCTCTCACCGCGTCGGACGCGAATGCGCATCGCTCCTCGCGCACACGATCGACGCATCGCTGATGCCGCGTCGAGCGAATGAAAAACCATCGCCGGCGCGCTCCGTTTTATTCACGCGAGCATCGCTGCCGGTACGCACTCGACGCGCGGCGACGGCGCGCTTCACGACGTTTCACGAACGCCGGAAACCCGCATGAACAAAGGCTTTTCGGGAAACCAAGAATGCCCGACAGATAACTGCGCGCACGCGTCGCGGCATCGTCCTCTCACACTTCGCGCGAGTACGAACTAGCGCCGCGCATGCAGCTACCGGGCCTTCGTGCAGCCGTGCATGGAAGACACGGCGCGATGCGCGGACGATGCGCGCATCGAAGTCCGGCTCGCACGCTCGCGTGCTGCTTGAACAGTGATGCGCCGACGCAACGGTCTGAGAATCGTCATTGCGACACACGCACGCAAGCGAGGTTCGGACACAGCGTCTTGCATGCATCGCGCGGCTCCATCGATGCACGCGAGACGACTGCGTGCCCTCCATCGGCCGGCATCCGCAATCGACAGCATCGACCTGTTCACCGACGAGGCATCCCGGACCCTGCATGTAGTGTCGCGCGGAGTCGGGCACTCTCTACCAGGCCGAACGCGCAGTGCGTGATGAAGAGGTTCGCCAGGCGTTCAATGCGATGCGCGCACTCGTCGCGCAAAGCAAAGCGAGACTCCGCGATGGCGACTACGATGCGTGGCCGGACAGGTGCCGCAGGCATGGCGGCGCCGCACGGAACATGCCGCCTAGAGGATTGCTTCAAGTGCCGCCGGCAGACAATTTTGCTGCATGACAGAATACGCCAGCAACCAGCAACCACGCCGGTTTCCGGCGAGCGACCAGCTCGCTTTGATGCGTACGCAAACACGGCCGGGAGATTGCGGCGCGAGCCTATCACCAGTAGATTGGCGTACCCGCGCCGCCAGGCTCGCCGAATCCGGCCGGTGACGATCCTGGTAGCGCCACGGCACGCAGTCATGGCGCGCCCCAACCCAAACAGGAGATCCCGATGCACTTTACTGCCCCCCGCTCCGTCGCACGCGCCGCCGTCATGGCGGCACGCGTCACCGTGCTCGCCGGTGCGCTGCTGGGTAGCGCCGCGGCGCTGGCCCAGGCCACCCCGGCTGGTTCATGGAAGACCATCGACGACGCCACCGGCAAGCCACGCGGCCTGGTGGAGATCAGCGAGCATAACGGCGTCTACAGCGGCAAGCTCGTCAAGAGCTTCGGCGAGAGTGACGGCAAGAGCGACGGCAAGCCCAAGGTATGCGACAAGTGCACCGACTCGCGCCGCGACCAGCCCATCATGGGCATGACCATCATCACGGGCTTGCGCAAGACCGGCGACAACGAGTGGAGTGGCGGCGAGATCCTCGATCCGGAAAGCGGCAAGCTCTACAAGACCAAGATGTCGCTGGCGGACGACGGCAACAAGCTCAAGGTGCGCGGCTTCATCGGCATCAGCCTGCTGGGACGCACCCAGACCTGGGAACGCGAACGCTAGCCTGCGTGCCAGGCGGTACCGGCACCGCCTGGCAACCCACGGCGCAGTCCTTGCGCCGTCCCTGCCTTCATCGTTGCATCGTCTCAGCGCCTCGCCTGCCTCTCCGTCCTTCGGCAACCCGTCCCGGCCGATCCGCCTTCGCGCCGCCTCCGGCTCTGCCGCCTCGCTTCCCGCCCGACCACTCAGCCAGCCGATTGCCATGCGCTGCCCGCATGACGACATGCGCAGAATTCGTTTTCAGGGTGACGGCGCGGCTCCTAACATCGGCCTTACCTGCCGTGCRCCGTTTCATCCCCCCACCGCGCCGGGCGGCGCTGCCACGCCGACCCGGTACCGAAGCGGTTCGCGCACCGGCGCCGCCAACCAGGAGGAAGTCATGCACGCAAGCGCCCGTCCAGAAGCGCCACCGAACGTCAGCGGCTCGCAGCGCCGCCGCGCCATCGTCGCCACCGTGATCGGGAACGGTCTGGAGTGGTTCGATTTCACCGTCTACAGTTTCTTCGCCGTCATCATCGCGAAGCTCTTCTTTCCCACCGGCAACGATCTGTCCTCGCTCCTGCTGGCGGTTGCCACCTTTGGCGTGGGATTCTTCATGCGGCCGGTCGGCGGCATCATCCTCGGGGTGTACGCCGACCGCGTCGGCCGCAAGGCAGCGCTGTCTCTGACCATCCTGCTGATGGCGCTGGGCACCACCATGATCGGCCTGGCGCCCACCTTTGATCAGATCGGCGTCTTCGCGCCGCTGCTGATCGTGGTGGCGCGCCTGCTGCAGGGCTTTTCCGCCGGCGGAGAGATGGGCGGCGCGACCGCCTTCCTGACCGAGTACGCACCGGTCGAACGTCGCGCCTACTATTCGAGCTGGATCCAGGCGAGCATCGGCGTGGCGGTGCTGCTGGGCGCCGCGGTCGGCACCTTCGTGACCTCCGCGCTGAGCACCGAATCGCTCAATAGCTGGGGCTGGCGCGTGCCTTTCCTGCTCGGCATCGTGATTGGTCCGGTGGGCTACTACATCCGCCATCACCTCGACGAGACGCCGACGTTCCGCGAGGCCACCGACAAGTCCGAGTCGCCGCTGGCCGAAGTGCTGCGCGACTACCCGCGCCAGACCGCGGCCAGCTTCTCGATGGTGATCCTGTGGACGGTCTGCACCTACGTGCTGCTGTTCTATATGCCGACGTACTCGGTCAAAGTGCTCCATGTGCCGCAGTCCACCGGCTTCATTGCCGGCATGGTCGGCGGCCTGGCGATCATGGTATGCGCGCCGCTGGTCGGCATGCTGGCGGACCGCATCGGACGCCGCGTGCTGCTGTCCGGCTCGGCGCTGCTGATCCTGGTGCTGGCCTATCCGATGTTCGTCTATATCAACCAGGCGCCGGGGCTGGCTTCGCTGGTGGTCTTCCAACTGGTGTTCGGCGTGCTGATCGCCACCTACACCGGCCCCATCCTGGCCGCGTTCTCCGAACTCTTCCCGGCCAAGGTGCTGTCGACCGGATTGTCGGTGGCCTACAACCTGGCGGTCACCATCTTCGGCGGCTTCGCTTCCTTCATCATCACCTGGCTGATCGCCAGCACGGGCAGCACCATGGCGCCGGCCTTTTATGTGATGTTTGCCGCCGCCATCAGCCTGGCCGGCACGCGCCTGGTGCGCGAGCCCGCTTACCTGCAAACCGTGCAAGTGCAAGCCGCGCAACCCGTCTAGTTCCAGCTCTTGTTCATCTTGTTCATCTGGTATCTCGTATGAAACAGATCCTACTCAGGGGCGRCAACGTCCTCGACCCCGCCCGCGGCAGTCTCCTGCAACGCCACGATGTACTGATCGAAGGCGAGCGCATCGCGGAGGTGTCGGCCACGCCGATCCACGCGCCCGCCGCGCAGGTGATCGACCTTGCCGGCAAGACCGTCATGCCCGGGCTGATCGACTGCCACGTGCACGTGCTGGCGTCGCTGGCCAACCTCGGACTGAACGCGGTGCAACCCAATGTGCTGGTGGCGTTCCGCGCCATGCCGATCATGAAGGCCATGCTGGAGCGCGGCTTCACCACCGTGCGCGATGCCGGCGGCGCCGACTGGGGCCTGTCGCAGGCGATCGAGACCGGCCTGGTGCCCGGCCCGCGCATCTTCCCGTCCGGCAAGGCGCTGTCCCAGACCGGCGGGCACGGCGATTTCCGCCCGCGCGCCGACGTGCTGGAGCCATGCTCGTGCGCTTTCCGCGCCGGCGCTATCGCCCGTGTGGCCGATGGCGTGGAAGCGGTTCGCCTGGCGGTGCGCGAAGAAATCCAGAAAGGCGCCACACAGATCAAGATCATGGCATCCGGCGGGGTGGCCTCGCCCACCGATCCGATCGRCAACACGCAGTACAGCGAAGACGAGATCCGCGCCATCGTGGCCGAGGCCGAGGCGGCCCAGACCTATGTCATGGCGCACGCCTACACCGGCCGCGCCATCGCGCGCGCGGTGCGCTGCGGGGTACGCACCATCGAGCACGGCAACCTGGTCGACCGCGCCGCCGCCCGCGTGATGCGCGAGCATGGCGCCTTCGTGGTGCCCACCCTTGTCACCTACGAGTCGCTTGCGCGCGACGGTGCGCGGCTGGGCCTGCCGGCGGAATCGGTGGCGAAGATCGAGACCGTGCGCCAGGCCGGGCGCGACTCGCTAGCCATCTATGCGGAAGCGGGCGTACCGATGGGCTTTGGCTCCGACCTGTTGGGCGAGATGCACCAGGACCAGTCGGACGAGTTCCGCATCCGCGCGGAACTGCTCGGCAACCTGGAAGCGATCCGCAGCGCCACTTCGATTGCGGCCGCCATCCTGCAGCGCGAAGGCGAGCTGGGCACCGTGCGAGCAGGCGCGCTGGCCGACCTGATCGCGGTGGATGGCAATCCGCTGGCGGACATCGGGCTGCTCTGCGGCCAGGGCGAGCACCTGACGATGGTGATGCAGGCGGGGCAACTGCATCGCCAGCCTGGCTGAACCCCAAGGCACTAGACGAAGCCGACAAAGATGCGCCAGAACCGTCTGCAATGACGACGGCTGTCACGCCCTCTCCCCTCGGGGGAGAGGGTTGGGGAGAGGGGTGGCTTAGCTAGGAACCACCTGAAGCAAAGCCAACAGTTTTCTTCAGCACGACGGCATAACGAGCACCCGCCCCATCCCGCAAGCGGGGGGGAGCAAACCTGTAGCACCGAATCAAGCCCTCCGCGCACTATCATGGCGACTGAACCCTCCCACTCGCCGCCATGCGCATCTCCCCCCTTCCTCCCCTGCCCTGCCTGGTCGCCTTCGAGTCCGCCATGCGCCACGGCAGCTTCACCCGCGCCGCCACCGAACTGCATCTGACGCAAAGCGCCATCAGCCGGCAGGTTGCCCAGCTCGAGCACTTCCTGGGCAAGAAGCTGTTTATCCGCGAGCCGCGCGCGCTGCGCCTGACAGTGAGCGGCCAGGCCTATGCCGAGGAAGTGCAGCGGCTGCTGGCAGCATGCGCCGAAGCTACCGAGGAGGTGATGAAGCGCAAAGGCCATGGCGAGCTGACGGTGGCCTGTTCCTCCGGCGTGGCGGTGCTATGGCTCACGCCCAGGCTGTCGCGATTCCGTGCCGCGCATCCCGACATCCACCTGCGCCTGCTCATCAACGACAGCCTGGCGTCGCTGTCGCCTGCGGAGTTCGACGTGGGCTTGTACTACCTGCGCGAAGGCCCGCCGCCGGGACTGGCTTCGCGCCGCCTCTACGACGAGGACGTGTTCCCCGTCTGCGCCCCGCAGTACCTGGACGGCCGCCGGCTCAAGCCTGCCGACCTCCCCGGCGAGACCTTGCTGATGCTGGAAGACGGACAGCGCCAATGGATGTCGTGGCAGACATGGCTGGCCCATAACGGCGTAGCCGATGCGCGCCCGCCACACAAGCTGGTGGCCAACCAATATCCCATCCTGCTGCAACTCGCGATCGAGGGCCAGGGCATCGCCCTCGGGTGGCGGCACATGATCGACCGCTGCCTGCACGAGGGGCTGCTGGTGCGCGCCTGCGAAGCGAGCGCAAGCCTGGGCGGCGGCTACTACGCGGTGTGGCCCCAGGACCGCGCGGAAGCCGCGGCGGCGCGCGCGTTCCGCAACTGGCTGGCGCAACAGACCGTGGACGGCCAGTAGTCGCCAACCCCGGCAAGCGGGAGGAGGCAGTGGAGCGCTTATGGAAGCGCATGCGCAGATTCAGYGAATTGACAGCTTCGCTGGTTATCATCGGTCGCTCGGCGTAGCGCTGGCCACAACGTTGGCCTGGCCAGGCGCCCGGTACCTAAAACAGCCAATGGAGACAACCATGCGTATCCCCGCCACCAGCCGCGCGCTGACCCTTGCCGTTCCCGCCCTGTTCGCCGCCGCCGGCCTCGCCATGCCGGCCCACGCCGCCGATGCGTGGCCGACGCATGTGATCAAGTTTGTCGTGCCGTTCACCGCGGGCGGGGCCAACGACCTGGTGGCGCGCGCTGCCGCCGACGCGGTTGGCAAGCGGCTCGGCCAGGCGGTGGTGATCGAGAATCGACCCGGCGCCGGCGGCGTGGTGGGCGCGGACTATGTGGCCAAGAGCAAACCGGATGGCTACACCTTCCTGGTCGGCGCGGTTGGCACCGTCACCAACAGCCTGATCCGCAGCAAGATGCCCTACGCGCCGGACGACCTGGTGCCGGTCTCACTGGTAGCGGTGAGCCCCTCCGTGATCGTGGTATCGCCGTCGCTACCCGTGAACAACCTCAAGGAACTGGTCGAGTATTCCAAGAAGCAGGCATCGGGCGCCAACTTCGCTACCGCAGGCAGCGGCAGCACGCCGCACTTTGTCGAAGAGATGCTCAAGGAGAAAGGCGCTGTGCTGACTGTCGTGCCTTACAAGAGCGGTTCGGAGAGCATTACCGCGGTGATCGGCAACCAGGTGACGGCCACCTCCGAGGCCAGCGTGGTGGTGCTGCCCAACATCAAGGCCGGCAAGCTCAAGGCGCTGGGCGCGACCTGGGACAAGCGCATGAGCGCGGCACCGAATATCGCGACCACCGCCGAGCAAGGCATGCCGGAAGTGCGCATCGGCCACTGGGCCGGCGTGTTCGCGCCCAAGGGTACGGACCCCGCCATCCTGAAGAAGATGAACACCGAGATGAGCGCTGCGATGCAGACGCAGGAAACGCGCGACCGCCTGATCCCCAACGGCATCGAGCCCGCGGGCGGCACGCAGGAGAGCTTCATTGCCTTCATCAAGTCGGAGCGCGAGCGCCTTGGACGCATTGCAAAGAAAGCCAATATGACGGCGGATTAATAAATTTTCTACCAGTCCTGTCTGCCAGGACTGCAAATGTCTGCATCAGGCCTGTTACGTACAGGCCTGTTTCATTTCTGAAATGCGCCCCATGCTCCGCAATTAGAAATTAAAGTGCTGTAATAGCTGTGAAATACAGCATTAATGTCTTCCAACAAATACATTCAACACCAACACCAATGTCTGTGAAAAAAAGCCAACGCGAATTGCAACGCTAATCATTCGCATTTATATTCCGGATCGCCCAAACGTATTTTTCCCGCCGTTGTCCGAACCGCAGGCTTGCACTTCTTGCAACCGCCGGCTGACTCGTACCTACGGCCGTACCGGAATCGAGAATCGACATGAACCGCCGCACTCCGATCGCGACTGCACTGCTCGCGCTGTTCGCCACCCCCGTTGTCACCCTGGCCCAGACGGCCGCTCCCGCGCCTGCCGCCAGCCAGGGCGCGACAACGCTGCAAGAGGTCGTGGTGCAAAGCGGACGCGTCAATGACGACTACAACGCGGTCAAGAATTCGATCAGCAAGCTGCCCGAGGAACTGCGCGACATTCCGCAATCGGTAACGGTGGTCAACAAGGCGCTGATCGATGCACAGGGCGGTACCTCGCTGACGGATGCACTGCGCAACGTGCCGGGCATCACCATCGGCGGCGCCGAAGGCGGCCAGATCGGCAACAACATCAACCTCAACGGCTTCTCCGCGCGTACCGACATTTATCTCGATGGTTTCCGCGACCGCGGCCAGTACTATCGCGACGTCTTCGCGCTGGACTCGGTGGAAGTGCTGATGGGACCGTCGTCGATGCTGTTCGGGCGCGGATCGACCGGTGGCGTGATCAACCAGGTCAGCAAGAAGCCGTCGCTGAAGGCCGCCACGGAGGTCACGGGGTCGGTCACCACCAATGGCCTGGTGCGCGCCACCGCCGACTACAACACGCCCACCGGCGAGACTTCGGCATTCCGCATCTCGGCGATGGCGCAGGACGGCGCACCGAGCACGCGCGACCAGACCAAGGTGAAGGATTTCGGCCTTGCTCCGTCCTGGCGCCTGGGCATCGGCACGCCCACCGAGATCACGCTCTCGGCGCTGCTGCAGCATAACGAGGACCAGCCCGATTACGGCCTGCCGGCGATCAACGGGCATCCGGTCAACGTCGACCGCAAGACGGCGTACGGCTTCAATGACGACCGCACCATCCAGGACGTCGTCGCGCTCAATGGCACGGTCGATCACAAGATCTCGCCCAACCTGCGCCTGCGCAACCAGACCCAGTACAACTACGTCAACACCAATGCGCGCGAGACGGCGCCGAATGCCGTCGGCACGGTCAACGCCAAGGGCTTCACCCCCCTGACCACCACCACCCTGCCACTGGGTTCGCTGTTTGTCCGCCAGCAAAGCCACGACCGCCATATCCGCGACTACTCGATCTTCAACCAGACCGAGCTGACCGCCAAGTTCGACACCGGCCCGGTCAAGCACACCGTGCTGATGGGCGCCGAGATCGGCCACGATGGCTATGACAACCAGAATTACTACCGCAACGGCACCTGCAACGGCGTGCCGCTGAACCCCGGCGCTACCGCCACTGCGGCAGCGGGCACCAGCGGCTACGCCGCATGCGAACCGGTGGTCAACCCGACCTACATCAACTCGCCGGCTACCGCGCCGAGCGCAGTTGGCAACCGGCAGGGCGCTTCGGCCAATACCCTGGCGGTCTATGCCAATGACTCGATCGAATTCAGCAAGCAATGGAAGCTGGTGGGCGGGCTGCGCTACGACCGATATCTCGCCAGCATCACCAACTCGGTCAACTCGAACAATACCAAGGGCAACACTGCGCTGGCCAACGCCGAGCAGACCGTCAACTTCACCAGCGTGCGCGTGGGTGGCCTCTGGCAGCCGACCGAGGCGCAGTCCTACTACCTGTCGTACGGCACTTCGTTCAATCCGTCGCTGGAGCAACTGGTCGGTACCGTGGGCCAGACGAACCTGGACCCGGAAAAGAACAAGTCATATGAAGTAGGCGGCAAGTGGGACCTGATGGGCGGCGACCTGTCGCTGACTTCGGCGCTGTTCCAGATCACCAAGGACAATGCCCGCAGCCAGATCGATACCACCACCTACGCGCTGACCGGCAAGATCCGCGTGCGCGGCTTCCGTGCCGGCGCCACCGGCCGCATCACCAACAAGTGGCAGGTCTTCGCGGGCTACACCTACCTGGACGGCGAGATCGTCAACGGCATTGCCGCCGGCACCCAGGGCATGGTCCCGACCAATACGCCCAAGCACACCGCGACGGCATGGACCAGCTACCGCGTGCTGCAGGACTGGGAAGTGGGCGGCGGCGCCTTCTATATGTCGCAACGCTATGCCAACAACACCAACACCGTGCAGGTGGGCGGCTTCGTGCGCTGGGACGGCATGATTGCTTACCACCAGCCGAAGTACGATGTGCGCCTGAACCTGTTCAACGTGTTCGACAAGAAGTACTACGATGCGCTGATCCAGTCGGACGGCGGCCGTTCGGTGCCGGGCACCGGCCGCACGGCGATGCTGTCCCTCATCTACCGCATGTAAGCTAAGGTAGAGTGGCGTGGCGCCATGTCGCGCCACGCGGCAACGCCGGGACCTCTCCCGGCGCCGCTATCGAACCCTGCCGAGATCGTCATGCTTGTCTGCATTCCCAAGGTCCTCAATGCGGAACAGCTCGCCGTACTGCGCGAGCTGCTCGACCAGGCCGGCGACGCCTGGGTGGATGGCCGCGTATCGGGCGGCTACTCCGGCGCCCCGGTCAAGTTCAACCAGCAGATCGACGAGCGCGCCGACGTGGCGCTGCAGTGCCAGCAACTGATCCTGAGCGTGCTGGAACGGCATCCGCTGTTCATCAGTGCGGCGCTGCCCAATATCGTCTACCCGCCGATGTTCAACCGCTACGGCGAGGGCATGACGTTTGGCCCGCATGTGGACGGCAGCGTACGCATCCATCCGCATAACGGCCGCAAGCTGCGCACCGACATCTCGGCCACGCTGTTCCTCAGCGACCCCGCCAGCTACGACGGCGGCGAGTTGCAGGTGGAAGACACCTACGGCGTGCACAGCGTCAAGCTGGAAGCCGGCGACATGGTGGTCTATCCCGCCACCAGCCTGCACCAGGTGACGCCGATCACGCGCGGCACGCGCGTGGCGAGCTTCTTCTGGATCCAGAGCCTGGTGCGCGACGACGCGCAGCGCACACTGCTGTTCGACCTCGACAACGCCATCCAGAAACTCAACCAGACCGGCGCCGACGATGGCGCGCGCCGCTCGCTGGTGGGTTGCTATCACAACCTCCTGCGGCAGTGGACCGACACCTGAATCCGCCTGTATCCACCTGATGGCTGGCGGCGGCGCGGCGCGCCGCCGTGCCAGCCTTACATCCGGTAGCGCAATGTCGCCATCACGCTGCGCGGCGCGCCGGGCATGTTCAGGTTGGGGCTGGTACCGTGGGCTGAGACGATATAGCCCTGGTTGAACACGTTATTGAGGTTGAGCTGCGCCTCGAACGCACCACGGCGGTACCACGCCATCATATCGGCGGTGACGTAGCCCGGCAGCGTGACCGTATTGCCCGGATTGGCAAAGCGCGCGCCGACGAGGTTGAGGCCGCCACCCACGCCAAAACCATAGCCCAGCGATTTGGTGAGCCACACGTTGCCGCTGTGCATCGGCGTCAGCGTAGCGCGCTTGCCCTGTACCTGCTGGCCGGCATCGACCGCAACCGATCTGGTCACGCGCGCGTCAAGATACGCATAGCCCGCAAGCACGCGCCAGCCCTGCGACAGGTCCGCCGAGGTGGTGAGCTCCACGCCGTCGGTACGTTGCTCGCCGATCGGCACCAGCTGCAAGGTGAGCGGATTGGTTGCCTTGATACCGTTTCGCTCCAGGCGGAACACGGACACCGTAGTGCTGGCGCGGCCATCCAGCCAGTCGTACTTGGCGCCTACCTCGGTATTGCGCGTGCTTTCCGGCGCGATATCGGCGTTGTTGGCCGCCAGCGCGRAGGCCTCTCCCGAGGGCTGGAACGAACGGCTCCACGAGACATAGTAGGACTGCGTCCTGGTGGGCTGCCACACCAGGCCCGCGCGCGGACTCCAGGCGTTGTCGGTGCGCGACAGGCCAGGCTGGCCGGGGCGATGATCGACGGTCTCTTGCTGGAAACGGTCGTGGYGCAGGCCGATCAGCGCCTTCCAGTGTTCGGTCAGGCTCACCATGTCCTGCGCATAGACGCCGAGGGTCTTGAAGGTGCCCAGGCTGTTGGCGGTGAGCGCGCCGCCGTTCAGCGGCAGCGTGGGAAGCACAGGATTGAACAGCGATACGGTGGCCACCGTGCCCGCGGAATAGCTGACGAGGTCCTTGTTCTGCTGGCCGATCTCCACACCGTAGAGCAACTCGTGCTTCATGCCGAACAGCGTGGTCTTCTGCATCAGGTCGGTCTGGTTGAACCAGCCGCGCTCGGCGCGCGCCACGTTCGAGCGCGTCAGCGTGACGGTCTGGCGCGCCTCGTTGACCAAGCCCGGCAGCGTGTTGTTCCGGTCCAGCGTGTAGTGGTAGTAGCGCGTGGCATTGCGCAGCGACCATTGCTCGTTGAAGCGGTGGTTCAGCGTGGCGGTGCCGGAGTACACACGCGACTGGCTGTAGTCCACGTCGCGCGCGTTGGCGGCGCCATAGTAGGTGGAAGCGGGCACGTTGACCGGGCGGCCCTGGTACGCCGGGATGCCGAAATCGGTCACGCGCCGGTCTTGCAGGTAGTCGGCCTGCAGCAGCAGCGTGGTCTCGGGCGCCAGGCGCAGGTCCAGCGACGGCGCCACGGCAAAGCGGTCGATGAACTGCTGGTCGCGGTAGCTGTTGCCCTTCTCCACGGCGCCAGTGATGCGCCAGGCGGCAGCGTCGTTCACCACGCGGCCGACATCGGCTTCGGCGCGCCGGCTTTGCCAGGAGCCATAGCTGAGCGCCAGATCCGTGACATCGAGGCCGGGCTTCTTGGTGACGCGGTTGATCAGGCCGCCGGACGAGCCACGCCCGTAAAGCACCGCTGCCGGGCCTTTGACGACTTCGATGCGGTCGACGTTGGACAGATCGCGAAAGTACAACGCATCGTCGCGGATACCATCGACGAACTGGTCGGCGATGGCCGAAAAGCTGCGGATGCTGACCTGATCCCGCTGGCCGTCGCCGGTGGAGAAACTCACCCCCGGCACATTCTTCAGCGCGTCCTGGATCGAGGTAGCGTGCTGGTCGCGCATCACTTCGGCGGTCACCACATTGACGGTCTGCGGGATATCGCGCAGCGGTGCGTCGATCTTGGTCGCGCTGCCGGTGCTGGCCGGGTTGTAGCCCTCTCCCGGGTCGCTGCCAGCGGCGGCCTTCACAGTGACTTCGGGCAGGCTGGCCGTGCTATTCGCCTGCGCCTGCGCGGTACCGAAGACGGCGGATTGGGAAACAAAGGCGCCGAGCACGGCGGCATGGATTGGGCGAAGAATAAGGCGCATCGATGTAATGATTTGTAACGATTGAAATACAAATGCGACGCATTATCATTTTCACTGGCAACAATTGTCAATGAAAAACGCGGATGCATATCCGGGCGCGATAAAAGCGGCCAAAACAGCACCCAACATGCTGTTAGTCGATTAAGGAAAAGAGAAAATACCGAAAAGACCAAAAATGCGAGGCAATTGGAAACAGGTCCATGCCTGGCGCATGTCCGGCAGTCTCCGCGCGCAAACGGTCAGGCCATTTCAGGCGAATTGCTCCGCCAGGGCCGCGCGCACCTTCGCCACCAGAGGCGCCTCGCCGGGCCGCGCGGGCAGCAGGTAAAACTCGGCGGCCGGCAGCGCGGGAAGCTTCAGGCGGCTGACGGTCTGGGCATCGATGCGCGCCACTCCGGGCCCGATCGCCGACTCGTTCAGGCAGGAGATACCCAAGCCGGCGGCCAGCGCGAGCTGCAGCCCGGCCACGCCCGAGGCGGAATGCGCGATTACATGGTCCAGCCGCCGGCGCAGCAGCATCTGCACCACGTACTGGTGCAGCGAGCAGGTATCTGGCAGCAGCACCAGCGGCAGCGGCGCGCTGATGCCCTCGGCCTCCCCTTCGGCCGCCACCCACGCCAGCGCCTCGCGGCGCAGCACGGTGCCGCGCGCTCCCCGCTGGCCGCCGCGGGCGCCCGGCAGCCGCATCGACAGGCCGATATCGAAGGCATCCGTCAGCGCTCCGGCGTCGATCATGCCGCTCTTCATCACGGTGACATGCAGCCGCAGGTGGGGATAGCGCTCGCGCAGCCGGCGCAGCATGCCGGCGATCTCGCCAGGCCGGAAGTAATCCGTCACCGCCAGCCGCAGTTCGCCGTCCAGCGTATGGCCGCGCAAGTCCTGCAACGCCAGTTCGGACAGCGCCAGGATGCGCCGCGCATGTTCCAGCAGGCGCATGCCGGCGGGCGTGGGCGAGGCGCCCTGCTTGCCGCGCGTGAGCAGCGGCACGCCCGCGCGCTCCTCCAGCTTGCGCAGTTGCTCGCTGACCGATGACTGCGACAGGAACAGCCGCGGCGCGGCGGCCGACAGGCTGCCGGCCTCCGCCACGGTGACGAAGGTGCGTAGCTGATCGAGTTCCAGGGCGCGCATCGACCACCTCCCTCATGTTTCGGTATTGACGATGGATAATATCGCAAATTCCCGTTTTCCCGATGGAAGGCAGAAACCTAGAATGGCATCACTTACCCGCTGAACCGAAGCAACGCCAACCTCAGGCCAAGGAGCCCGTCATGCCCCACATCAACCTCCAGATCTCCGGCAAACCCGATGCATCGCTGACCCGCCGCAGCGCCGCCGCCGTGGCCGGGATCACGCAGCGCGTACTCGGCAAGAAGCCGGAAGTCATCGTCGTCTCCGTGCAATACATCGATCGCGACGCCTGGATCGTCGGCGGCGAACCGCTCTCGGAGCTCGGCCGCAATGCCTTCCATCTCGATATCAGCGTGACCGATGAAACGAACACGAAAGGCGAGAAGGCGCAGTTCCTGAAGGAAGTGTTCGAGTCGCTGTCGGAGCTGATCGGCAACGTCCATCCGGTCTCGTACATCCACGTTGTCGACGCGCGCGCGGCCACCTACGGCTATGGCGGGCTGACGCAGGAGTACCGCTATCACCACGGTTGAGCAGCGGGCCGGAGCTACCGGCCGGCACCGGCCTTTGAGGCAGGACATTCCGCAGCGCAGCAAGCTGTGGCAAAGTCGGCACCTGGTCCGTTGCGCGCGGAGCCAAAAGCACCGCGCGCACGGGAAACACAAGGAGAACCGATGTCTTTCCTGATTGTCCTGGCCGCGCTGGCCTTCCTGATGTTCGCCGCCTACCGCGGCTACAGCGTCATCCTGTTCGCCCCGGTGGCCGCGCTCGGCGCCGTCCTGCTGACCGAGCCCGCCGCCGTGGCGCCCGTCTTCTCCGGCATCTTCATGGAGAAGATGGTCGGCTTCGTCAAACTGTATTTCCCTGTGTTCCTGCTTGGCGCCGTATTCGGCAAGGTGATCGAGCTGTCGGGCTTCTCGGAGTCCATCGTCGCCGCCGCCATCCGTTATATCGGCCGCTCGCGCGCCAATGCGGTAATCGTGGCGGTCTGCGCGCTGCTGACCTACGGCGGGGTTTCGCTGTTCGTGGTGGTGTTCGCCGTCTATCCCTTCGCGGCGGAGCTCTACCGGCAGAGCAATATTCCCAAGCGCCTGATGCCGGGCGCCATCGCGCTGGGCGCGTTCTCTTTCACCATGGATTCGCTGCCGGGTACGCCGCAGATCCAGAACATCATCCCCACCACCTTCTTCAAGACCACGACCTGGGCAGCGCCGTTGCTGGGCGTGCTTGGCTCACTGTTTATCGTCGGGGTCGGCCTGTCCTACCTGGAGTGGCGCCGCCGCGCGGCCATGGCGCGCGGCGAAGGCTACGGCACGGCGCTGCGCAACGAGCCGGAGCGCAGCCAGACCGGGCACCTGCCGCACCCCGCGCTGGCGCTGCTGCCGCTGGTGGTGGTAGGCGTGGCCAATTTCGTCTTCACGCGGATGATTCCGCAGTGGTACGGCAGCAGCTACAGTGTGTCGCTGCCCGGCCTGGCCAAGCCCGTGGAAACGCAGATCGCCACCGTGACCGCGATCTGGGCGGTGGAAGCGGCCTTGCTGCTGGGCATCGTGGTGGTGATGGCGACCGCCTTCGGCGCGGTGCGCGACCGCTTTGCCGAGGGTAGCAAGAGCGCCATCGGCGGGGCGCTGCTGGCGGCCATGAACACGGCCTCGGAGTATGGCTTCGGCGGCGTGATCGCCGCCCTGCCCGGCTTCCTGGTGGTCAGCGACGCGCTCAAGAGCATCCCCAATCCCCTGGTCAACGCGGCCGTCTCCGTCAGCACGCTGGCCGGCATCACCGGCTCGGCTTCCGGCGGCATGAGCATCGCGCTGGCCGCCATGTCGGACACCTTCATCCATGGCGCGCAGGCTGCCGGCATCCCGCTCGACGTACTGCACCGGGTGGTGTCGATGGCCAGCGGCGGCATGGATACGCTGCCACACAACGGCGCGGTGATCACCCTGCTGGCGGTGACGGGCCTGACCCACCGGGAGTCCTACCGCGACATCTTCGCGGTCACGGTGATCAAGACCATGGCCGTGTTCTTCGTGATCACGGTGTACTACCTGACCGGCGTGGTCTGAATGCGGCGCTGCGCCGCACCTTGTGCATCGCGCCGTCCTTACCTAGTGTGTGTGAGTAACCGGGCGTCGCGTGCGTGCTGTTTGCGGCGCACGCTGCCCGCCCCTGCCTGCTCCTTCACCGGATTACCACATGAAGACCGCGATTTTGCCTGGCGGCGAAACCGTTGCCGCGCTTGGCATGGGCACCTGGAACATGGGCGAGAATCCGGCCGCGCGCGCGGAGGAACTCGCCACGCTGCGGCTTGGCCTGGATCTCGGCATGACCCTGATCGATACCGCCGAGATGTACGGCGAGGGCCGCTCCGAGGAACTGGTCGGCGAAGCCATCGCGGGCCGGCGCGACGAGGTCTTCCTGGTCAGCAAGGTGTACCCGCACAACGCCGGGCGCAAATCCGCCGTGGCCGCCTGCGAGCGCAGCCTGCGCCGGCTGGGCACCGACCGGCTGGATCTCTACCTGCTGCACTGGCGCGGGGGCGTGCCGCTGGCCGAGACCATGGAGGCCTTCATGGCGCTGCAGAAGGCGGGCAAAGTCCGGCATTTCGGCGTCAGCAACCTCAGCCTGGACGATATGCGGGCGCTCTGGCGCGTGCCCGGCGGCAACCAGGTCGCGGCCAACCAGCTGCTATATAACCTCGCCCGCCGCGGCATCGAATGGGACCTGCTGCCCTGGCTGCGCCAGCACGGGGTGCCGTTGATGGCCTACTCGCCGATCGAGCAGGCCACGCTGCTGCGCAATGCCGGGCTCGTCCGCTTCTCCGGGCAGCACGGGATCACGCCGGCGCAAGCCGCGCTGGGCTGGCTGCTGGCGCAGGACAACGTCATCGCAATTCCCAAGACCAGCCACCGCGAACGCCTGCGCGAGAATCACGGCGCGCTGGCGCTGCGCTTGTCGCCACAGCAGTTGGCCGCGCTCGACGTGGCTTTCCCGCCGCCGCGCGGCCCGCATCCGCTCGAAATGCTGTGATTCCAGGCGCTGGCCCATCACATCGCAGTCCGTCCCAGGAGCCCCCGCCATGACCATCGACTACGACGCCATCATCATCGGCACCGGCCAGGCCGGTCCCCCGCTGGCAGCGCGCCTCGCCGCCGACGGACAGAAAGTGGCCGTGATCGAGCGCCAGGCGTTTGGCGGGACCTGCGTCAACAACGGCTGCATCCCTACCAAGACCATGGTGGCGAGCGCCTATGCCGCCCGCCTGGCGCGGCGCGGGGCCGAATACGGCGTGGTGCCCACCGGGCCGGTGACGGTCGACATGGCGCGGGTCAAGGCACGCAAGGATGGCGTGGTCGGCAACGCCAGGCATGGCGTGGAAACGTGGATGCGCAAGCTGGACCACGGCACCGTCTATCTCGGCCACGCCCGCTTCGAAGGCCCCGATACCGTGCGCGTGAACGACACCGTGCTGCGCGCCGGCAAGATCTTCATCAACGTGGGCGGGCGCGCATCGGCGCCGCCGATGCCGGGGCTGGACCAGGTGGATTACCTGACCAACGCCGGCATGATGCGTGTGGAGTCGCTGCCCCGGCATCTGCTGGTGGTTGGCGGCAGCTATATCGGGCTGGAGTTCGGCCAGATGTTTCGCCGCTTCGGCAGCGAGGTCACCATTGTGCAGCGCGGCCCGCGCCTGATCGAGCGGGAGGACCCCGATGTGTCTGACGCCGTGCGCGACATCCTCGCCGCCGAGGGCATCGGCCTGCGCCTGGACGCCGAGTGCATCGAACTGGAGCAGCGCGGCGGCGAGGTCGCGGTGAAGATGGATTGCGCGCATGGCGCGCCCGAAGTCGTCGGCTCGCACGTGCTGCTGGCGGTGGGCCGGCGGCCCAATACCGACGACCTCGGCCTGGACCGCGCCGGCGTGGCCGTCGACGCGCGCGGCTATATCCAGGTCGACGAGCAATTGCGCACCAATGTGCCGGGCATCTGGGCGCTGGGCGACTGCAACGGCCGCGGCGCCTTCACCCATACCGCCTACAACGACTTCGAGATCGTCGCCGCCAATCTGCTGGACGCGGCGCCCGGCGAAGCCGCCCGCACCGTTGGCGACCGCATCCCGGCCTATGCGCTCTACACCGATCCGCCGCTGGGCCGGGTCGGCATGAACGAGCACGAGGCGAGGCAGTCCGGGCGCAAGGTACTGGTGGGCATGCGGCCGATGACCCGGGTGGGCCGAGCCGTGGAAAAGGGTGAGACGCAGGGCTTCATGAAGATCCTGGTCGATGCCGGCAGCCGCGAGATCCTTGGCGCGGCGGTGCTGGGCGTGGGCGGCGACGAGGTGATTCACTGCATCCTCGACGCGATGTATGCGCGCGCGCCGTACACCGTGGTCCAGCGCGCCATGCACATCCACCCCACGGTGGCCGAGCTGATCCCGACCATGCTGGGCGAGCTTCGCCCGCTGGAACCGGCGGCACCGTGACCGGGGGGCGGCGAGCCTGCCGCTGAACATGTCCACAACCCCGCTGGCCCAGGGCCCGTGCGACGACGCCGCGATCCGGGCCAGTCCCGGCGGGCCGCCCTGCGCCAGGGCCGACGAGCCGTGGGTGCTGGCCGCCACCATCCTGGCTTCGAGCATGGCCTTTATCGATGGCACCGTGGTCAACTTGGCGCTGCCCGCGCTGCAGAAGGACTTCGGCGCCAGCCTGAGCGGCATGCAATGGGCGGTGGAATCCTATGCGCTGCTGCTGGCGGCGTTGCTGCTGGTTGGGGGCGCCGCCGGTGACCGCTTCGGGCGGCGCCGCGTCTTCGCGCTGGGCGTGGCGATCTTTGCCGCCAGCTCGGCATGGTGCGGCCTGGCCGGCAACATCGGCCACCTGATCGCGGCGCGTGCGGCGCAGGGCGTGGGCGCGGCGCTGCTGGTGCCGGGCAGCCTGGCATTGCTGTCGGCTTCTTTCGACGAGAGCCGGCGCGGCAAGGCCATCGGCACCTGGTCCGGCGCCACCGCCATGACCACCGCGCTAGGCCCGGTGGTGGGCGGCTGGCTGATCGAGCACCTGTCGTGGCGCGCGGCCTTCCTGGTCAACCTGCCGCTGGCTGCGGCGGTATTGCTGATCGTGTTCTGGCGCGTGCCGGACAGCCGCGGCCCCAGGCAAGCGGGCGGCCTCGACTGGGCAGGCAGCCTGCTCGCCGCGCTGGGCCTGGGTGGCCTGGTCTATGGCCTGATCGGATCGCCGGCGCTGGGCTGGGGCCACCCTGCGGTGTGGATACCGGCTGCCGCCGGCGTGCTTGCGCTTGGCCTGTTCGTGATCGTGGAGGCCCGCGCACCGAATCCCGTCATGCCGCCGGCGCTGTTCCGCTCGCGCGCCTTCCTGGGCGCCAACCTGCTCACCCTGCTGCTCTACGCCGCGCTGGGCGGCGGCCTGTTCTTTTTCCCGCTCAACCTGATCCAGGTGCAGGGGTATTCCTCGACGGCCGCCGGTGCCGCCCTGCTGCCGTTTATCCTGCTGATGTTCCTGCTCTCAGGCTGGGCCGGCGGGCTGGTGGACCGGCACGGCGCGCGCAAACCCCTGATCGTGGGCCCGCTGGTGGCGGCAGCGGGCTTTGCCCTGTTCGCGCTACCCGCCAGCGGCGGCAGTTACTGGCTGACCTTCTTTCCCGCGGTGCTGGTGCTGGGCGTCGGCATGACGATCAGCGTGGCGCCGCTAACCACCACGGTCATGAATGCGGTGCCGCCGGGCGCGGCCGGTACCGCGTCGGGCATCAACAATGCGGCGGCACGCGTGGCCACGCTGCTGGCGATTGCGGTGCTGGGGATTGTGATGGCGCGCGTGTTCGACCACCGGCTGGAGCGGGCGCTTGGCGCGCCGCCTGGTCAATCGCCGGCGGCCGGCGCCCTGCCGCCACAGGTGACGCTGGCCGTACTGGCACAACGCGGGAAGCTCGCCGCCATAGAGATCCCGATGGTGGCGGATCCCCTCGTGACAGCGGCCGTCCGGCAAGCAGTGGACAACGCCTTCGTGGCAGGTTTTCGCTGGGTCATGCTGCTCTCGGCGCTGCTGGCCACCGGCGGAGCGGCCTGCGCCTGGCTATTTCTGCGCCCGGCGCGCGGCCCGGTAAAGCAAGCCCCGGGCCCTTAGCGTCTGGGTGCCGGCGCCGCGCGCTCGCCCAGGTACACAAGCAGCAGTTCTTCGACGCTCAGGCGCCGAAGCCTGGCTTCGCGGCCGATGGCACGCTCCAGTTCGGAGCGCTGGAAGGCTTCCACGCTCATGCCGGCAGCGCGTGCATGGCGCTCAGTGATCACCTTGAGCAGCGCCACCACTTCGGGATTGTCGGCAAGAAAACGCTCGTGGGCTAGCTGCAGGCGTTCGGGAGAGAGAGTCATCGGAAGGGACCGCTTTGAGGTTGGTGGGGCGCGGCTGCCGCGTCGGCCGACGCGGCCCGGAACGGAACCGGACGGGACCGGACTTGCGCGCCAGGGCCCGCGCATTACACCACAGTACGCGATCCCCCTCAGGCATGCGAGGCAAGAACGGCGTGAGCGGCGGCCCATGCACGCCGCCCATCCATGCCGTTACTGCCTGGCGGTGTAGCGCTCCCGCTCCACGTAGCGAACCAGATAGTTGCGGGTCTTGGCTTCGGTATCCCGGCTCACGCGGTCCGCGGCCTGGCGCGCGCCGTCGCGGCCATGCGAGGACACCATCTGCGCGTCCAGGTACTCGCGAAATGCCGTGCGCATGGCGTCCAGCCGCGGCTGGCAAGCCTTGAGCGCGGAGGCGGCGAGATCCTGCGCCGAGGCGCGGCCGGACATGCCGGCATCGGCCTGGTCCTTGGCGCACGTGGTGTACGCGGCGCGCAGTGATTGCCATTGCTCGTTGGCTTCGGCGGAGGCTTGCGGATCGGCGGGCGCGTGCGAAGCACAAGCCGCTGCCAGCAAGGTAACGGGAATGAGGGCGAGAACGGATTTCATGTGTCATGGACTTATCTCGCGCGGCCGGGTTCCTGTCCAGATGAAACAGGTTGTTGCAAAGCGCCCACGCTTGTAGGACGCCGCGCCTCAAAAATGCATTCTCCGTCCTACAGCCATTCGCAAGAATGCCTTGTATATTGCTCCAGAAACGGTGGGAGTACGCCGGCTTTTCGGGAAAACCCGAGAACAAGATTAGCGGCGAGATTTCAAGTTTCTACAAGTGCCGATTACGCCTATCCTTTATGTGGGGTGCGCAGAGTGGCTCCGGGGTATCCGGTGCAGTGAGAGGTAAAACAATCAGGAGAGTGAGCATGGAACGCAGATCGTTTCTGACGGTAGGGGCTGGACTGGTGGTGGCAAGTTCAGGCCTGCTGGGCGCGTGTACCACCACACCCAATGCCCCCACCGACAAGGCGGCCAAGCGCCGCGAGATCGATGGCGGCGTGGACGGTACGCTCAACAAGCTGTACGAGACGGCGAAGGGTTCGCACGAACTCGCCAACCGCGCGCGCGGCATCCTGGTCTTCCCCAACGTCATCTCGGCCGGCTTCTTCGTGGGCGGCGAATATGGCGATGGCGCACTGCGCGCGGGCGGCGCCAACCGTGGCTATTACCGTCTCATCACGGGCTCGTTCGGCTTTCAGTTCGGGGCGCAGTCCAAGGCCGTCATCCTCATGTTCATTACGCAGGATGCATTCGACAAGTTCGTCGCCAGCAGCGGCTGGACCGCTGGCGTGGACGCCACCGTGGCTTTGGCGACGATCGGCGCGAATGGACAGCTGGACACCAATACCGCCCAGCAGCCTATCGTTGGCTTCGTGGTCACCAACGCGGGCCTGATGGGCGGCGTAAGCCTGACAGGCTCGAAGATCAGCAAGCTCGATATCTGAAGCCACGCAAGCCGGCCTGACGCCGGCCTGCATGCGGGGCCGGGTTGCGAAAGCAGCCCGGCCCCTGTCTTTTCCGGCCCTGCTGCCACTGCGCCGCCACTCCGGCCAAACTCCCTCACGCATTGTTACCGCATCCGACACGCTAACCGGCTAGAATCGCTCCCTTTGGCCGAATTCCCATGTGGTTCAAGAATCTCCAGCTGCACCGTCTGTCCGCACCGTGGTCCCTCGCCGCCGACGAGGTCGAAGCCTGCCTGGCGCGCCACGCCTTCTTCCCCGGCACCAGCCTGGAAATGCAGACCCAGGGTTGGGCCTCGCCGCGTGAAAACGGCGCCCTGGTGCATCAGGTCGGCAAGCAGATGCTGCTGACCATGCGCACCGAGAAAAAACTGCTGCCCTCCACCGTGGTCAACCAGGTCACCAAGGCGCGCGCCGCCGAGCTGGAAGAGCAGCAAGGCTTCAAGCCGGGCCGCAAGCAGATGCGCGAACTCAAGGAACAGATCACCGAAGAGCTGCTGCCGCGCGCGTTCAGCATCCGCCGGGACACCCGTGTGTGGATCGATCCGGTCAACGGCTGGCTTGCCATCGACGCCGCCGCCCCCGCCAAGGCCGACGAAGTGCGCGGCCTGCTGTTCAAGGCGATCGACCCGCTGCCGCTGGAAAACCTGCATGTGAACCAGTCGCCGGTCGCCGCCATGACCGACTGGCTGGCCACCGACACGGCGCCGGCCGGCTTCACCGTCGACCAGGAGATGGAACTGCAATCCAGCGCCGAAAGCAAAGCCACGGTGCGCTATGTGCGCCACCCGCTGGATGCCGAGGACCTGCGCCGCCATATCGCCGCCGGCAAGCGCTGCACGCGCCTGGCGATGACCTGGAACGACCGCGTGTCCTTCGTGCTGACCGAGTCACTGACGATCAAGCGCGTGGCGCCGCTGGACGTGATCAAGGAACAGGCCGGCGCCAGCGCAAGCGATGAAGACGAACGCTTCGACGGCGACTTCACCATGATGGCCGGCGAACTGGCCAATATGTTGTCGGATCTGACCGAAGCACTGGGCGGCGAGCGCAAGGCCTGAGCCGGCGGGCCTGATTGACAGGCCCGCGCCCTGGCAAGCATTAAACAGCACCGCCGCCCTGCGGTGCCGCGGCGTATCCCAGCAGCGCGCTGGCCGCCTGCGCCTCGCGGCGCACGGCGATGGCAATCGGCCCGTCCATCGCGGCATCGAAGCCGCCCGTGGCGCCCAGCGCCGTGATTACCCCACAGATGCGGCCTGTGTAGTCGTACAACGGCGCGGCCACGGCGCTGATGCCCTTCAGGTTGGTATCCCGCACCACCGCGCACCCCGCTCGCCGCACTTCCTCTCGCAGCACCCCGACAGGATCGTCACGATCGAGCTGCGCGCGCAACTCCGGCGCCGCCGCGGCGAGCTCTTCTTCCGCCATCGCGCGCACGCGCGGCTCGTCCAGCAGGCCGAGCAGCGTGCGCCCCGTGGCCGACCACAACATCGACAACACCGATCCCACGCGCACATTGACCGTCACGGGAAGCCCGGGCTCCTCGAAACGCACGATGGTCGGGCCCTTGTTCCCCATCACGGCCACGAAGCAGGTGACGTCAAGGCTCTCGCGCAAGCGGATCAGCGACGGCTCGGCGATCCGGACCGGATCCACCTGCCGCATCGCCGCCAGGCCGATCAGCATGGCCTCCACGCCGAGAAAATACTGCTGCGACCCCGACTCCTGCGCCACCAGCCCCTCATCGATCAGGCTGGCCAGGTAGCGGTGCACCTTGGCCGGGCTTTCGGCGATATGCGCGGCCAGCGCGGTCAGGCTGGCGCGCCCGCCGAGATTGGCCAGCCCCTTGAGCACGGTCATGCCGGTCTGCGCCGATTGCACGCGCTGCCGCCGCTCGCGCGCCGGCGGCTCCGCGGGCAACGCGGCGTCGTCTGGATCGAGTGTTGTCTTCATGGCCGGAGATTCTAGTGCGGTGCGGGCCGCCGCGTCAGGAACATTGGCACGGCGCCCGCAAACCCGCGTTAATCCACGTTAACCCGCATCGCCAGATTACGCAATGCGTATATCATTTACGCATAACGAAGTCGAAGACGCAAACAGCCGCCAAGCCGCTGCCGACAACAAAACGGGAAACAGGAGACAAGATGATCACAGTCCGCAAATGCATCGCCATGGGCCTGGCCGCCATCCCCTTGCTGGCGGCCACCGCCAGCGCGGAAACCGCCTTCCCGTCCAAGCCGGTCCGCTGGGTGGTGCCCTATGCGGCCGGCGGCGGATCTGACTTCCTGGCGCGCTCCATCGGCCAGGCGCTTTCCGCCCGGCTTGGCCAGCCGGTGGTGGTAGACAACAAGCCGGGCGGCAACACGGCAATTGCCGCGGCGGAGACCGCACGCTCCCCGGCGGACGGCTATACGGTGCTGTCGGCGGACAACGGCACGCTGGTGTTCAACCCGGCACTGTACAAGACCCTTTCCTACAATCCGGTCAAGGATCTGGCACCCGTCACCCTGCTGGGCCGCTTCCCGATGATCCTGGTGGTCGGCCCCGGCATGAACGTCAGCAACGTGCAGGAGTTCATCGCCCGCGCCAGGTCCAAGGCGGGCGGCATCGACTATGCCTCCGCGGGCGCGGGCAGCCCGCACCATCTTGCGATGGAACTGCTCAAGGTGGAAGCCGGACTGAATATGGTCCACGCCCCTTATCGCGGCGCGGCGCCCGCGCTGGCCGACGTGGCCGGCGGGCAGGTCCCGGCCATGATGGTCGACCTCGCCGCGGGCGCGGGCTTTATCAAGGGCGGCAAGGTCAAGGCGCTGGCCGTGGCCAACCCGACCCGCCTGCCCCAGTTGCCGGACGTGCCAACCTTTGCCGAGGCGGGCTACAAGAACGTGGAAGCCGCGGCCCTGGTCGGCATGGTAGTGCCGGCCGCCACGCCGCCGGACATCATCGCCACGCTGAACAAGCAGGTGGTGGCCGCCATCAAGGAGCCGGCCGTCAACAAGCGGCTGGTGGACTTCGGCGTGGAGCCTGTGGGCAACACGCCCGCGCAATACGCTGAGCTGCTGCGCAGCGAGACCACACGCTGGCACAAGCTGATCCGCGACCTGAAGATCACCCTGGACTGACCGCCGCGCCTTGTCGCGCAAGGACCCCGCAAAACGAACACCGGAGCAACAAGCATGGCCAACGCCACCCCCAATCCGCGCGCCTCGGGATGCCCCGTTGACCACAGCTTGCTGGCGGCGCAACGCACGCCAACCGGCTGCCCGGTCAGCCAGGGCGCCGCCGGCTTCGATCCCTTCGAGGATGCCTACCAGCAGGACCCGCCCGAATACGTGCGCTGGGCGCGCGAACAGGAGCCCGTCTTCTACAGCCCGAATCTGGGCTACTGGGTGGTGACGCGCTACGACGATATCAAAGCGATCTTCCGCGACAACCTCACGTTCAGCCCCTCCATCGCGCTGGAGAAGATCACGCCGACCGGGCCGGAGGCCAACGCCGTGCTGGCCTCTTACGGCTACGCCATGAACCGCACGCTCGTCAACGAAGACGAGCCCGCGCACATGCCGCGGCGCCGCGTGCTGATGGAGCCTTTCACGCCGGAGGAACTCAAGCATCACGAACCCATGGTGCGCAGGCTGGCGCGCGAGTATGTCGACCGCTTTATCGACGACGGCCGCGCCGACCTGGTCGACCAGATGCTGTGGGAAGTGCCGCTGACCGTGGCGCTGCATTTTCTCGGCGTGCCCGAGGAAGACATGGACCTGCTGCGCAAGTATTCCATCGCGCATACGGTGAACACCTGGGGGCGGCCCAAGCCGGAGGAGCAGGTGGAGGTCGCGCATGCGGTGGGCAACTTCTGGCAGCTCGCCGGCAAGATCCTCGACAAGATGCGGCAGGACCCGTCCGGGCCGGGGTGGATGCGCTACGGCATCCGCAAGCAGCAGGAGCACCCGGAGATCGTGACGGACTCCTACCTCCATTCGATGATGATGGCCGGCATTGTCGCCGCGCATGAAACCACCGCCAATGCGACCGCCAATGCCATCAAGCTGCTGCTGCAGCATCCGCGCGCATGGCAGGAGATCTGCGAGGACCCGGGCCTGATCCCGAACGCGGTGGAGGAATGCCTGCGGCACAACGGCTCGGTGGCCGCCTGGCGGCGCCTGGCCACGCGCGACGTGCAGGTTGGCGGCGTGGACATTCCCGCCGGCTCCAGGCTGCTGATCGTGACGTCGTCGGCCAATCACGACGAGCGGCACTTCGCCGACGCGGATCTGTTCGACATCCGCCGAGAAAACGCCAGCGACCAGCTCACCTTCGGCTACGGTTCGCACCAGTGCATGGGCAAGAACCTGGCGCGCATGGAGATGCAGGTTTTCCTGGAGGAACTCACGCGGCGCCTGCCCCATATGCGCCTGGCGGAGCAGCGCTTCAGCTACGTACCCAACACCTCGTTCCGCGGCCCCGAGCACGTGTGGGTGGAGTGGGACCCGAGGCAGAATCCCGAGCGCGCCGACCCTGCCTTGCTGGACGTACAGGTGCCGGTACGCATCGGCGAGCCTTCGGGCCATGCCCTGAGCCGGCCGGTGGTGGTGGCTGGCGCAGCCCGCGCGGCCGAGGGCATCGTCAGGCTGCGGCTGGTATCGCCCGATGGCCAGCCGATGCCGCGCTGGACACCGGGCTCGCATATCGACGTGGAATGCGGCGATACCGGCCTGTCGCGGCAGTACTCGCTGTGCGGCGATCCGGACGACAGCGGCGCGCTGGAGATCGCCGTGCTGCGGGAAGCGCAAGGCCGCGGCGGCTCCGCATGGGTCCATGACAGCGTAAAGGCCGGGGACCGGCTGAAGATCCGCGGACCGCGCAATCACTTCCGGCTGGACGAGAGCGCGGGCAAGCTGATTCTTATCGCCGGCGGCATCGGCATCACGCCCGTCAGCGCGATGGCGCGGCGGGCGAAGCTGCTCGGCATGGACTACGAACTGCACTACAGCGGCCGTTCACGCGCATCCATGGCACTGCTCGACGAACTGTCCGCGCTGCATGGCGATCGCCTGCATCTCTACGCCAGGGACGAAGGACGGCGCAACGATTTCGCCAGCCTGCTCGCGCATCCCGAGCCGGATACGCAGATCTACGCCTGCGGCCCGGCGCGCATGCTCGAAGCCCTGCAGCAAGCCTGCGCGGGCTGGCCCGAGGACGCGCTGCGGATCGAGCATTTCCAGTCCGCGCTGAGCACCCTGGACCCCGGCCAGGAGCAGGCCTTCGAAGCCGAGCTGAAGGACTCCGGCCTTGTCGTCACGGTGGCGCCCGGCCAGACCCTGCTGGCCGCGCTGCGCGCCGCAAACATCGACATGCAGAGCGATTGCGAAGAAGGCCTGTGCGGCTCGTGCGAAGTGCGCGTGCTGGCCGGCGAAGTGGATCATCGCGACGTGGTGCTCACCCGCGCCGAGCGCGAAGCCAATACGAAGATGATGGCGTGCTGCTCGCGCGCGAAGTGCACGCGGCTGGTGCTGGAGCTGTGAGCGGCGGCGCTTGTCCGCGCGCCGCCGTCGTTGGCCGAGTCGATCAGCCGCCCTGCTCCGCCACCAGCCTGGCGTCGATCGCACGCGCGCGCGCCACCGCCGGACGCGCGTTGATGCGGTCGATATAAGCCTGCACCACCGGCGTCGCCTCGACCAGCTTGAACATGGTGGTCCAGGTCAGCGCGGTGCCCCACAGCACATCGGCGGCGGTGAAGGTATCGCCCAGCAGGTAGGGCCCTTTTTCCAGCTGGCCGAGCAGCGTGCCGATCGTGGTGTCGTAGTCTCCATAGGGACACATCGCGCGCGGCGTCTCGCGCTGCTGCGAGCGGTCCACCAGCGCCGGCTCGAAGCACGAGCCGTAGAACGCCATCCAGCGCAGGTAAGGCCCGCGCAGCGGATCGGTCAGCCCGGGAGCGAGTCTTGCCTGCGGGAAGAGGTCGGCCAGGAAGATGAACACGGCGGTCTGCTCTGTCACCAGCGCGTCGCCATGAAGAATCGCCGGCACCTTGCCCATCGGATTGATGGCCAGGTAAGCCGGCTCGCGCTGCTCGCCGGCCTTCATGTTGAGCGGGTGGAGGCGATACGGCACGCCCAGTTCCTCGAGCAGGGTCAGTGCGCCGGTGGAACGCGTATTGGGCGAGTGGAACAGGGTGACTTCAGGCTGGGACATTGCGTTGGCTCCAGAGGGGGAAAGCAATCGGTAAGATCGGATCGGATCGGAAGAGAGCGCCGCTACAGGCTGGCGCCATCCACTTTCCTGGGCTGCAGTTGTGTCAGGTCGACGCCATCCAGGCAGCGCACATTGATGGCCGCCACGCGCGAGCCGTCCGGCATGCTGCCCAGCGCGTAGGCCTCCACGCCGCAGGTCTCGCAGAAGCGATGGTCGATCACATGCTTGTTGAACTTGTAAGTGCGCGTGGCCTGCGCGCCGTCGGTCAGCGTGAACTTGTCCGCGGGGGTGAACGACCAGATGAACCCGCGCTTGCTGCATAACGAGCAATTGCACTCGATGGCGCCAGCCAGGTCGATGTCCACTTCATACCGTACAGCGCCGCAATGGCAGCCGCCGGAGTAACGGGATTCTGGCATGGTTGTCTCCGATATCATGGCGCTTTGCCGAAGCCCATAGTTTTGCACCGATCCTCATGCCCAGATTGGAAAAACGCGACACGCATGCACCCGTCACCGCCGAGCCCAAAGGCATCGTTGACCCGCGCGGCACCGGGCGCCGCATCCGGCTCGGCCGCTATCTGCCATCCGAGGCGCTGGCGCCCTTTGTCGAGCACTACTGGATCGTCGAGTGGAACCTGGAGGGCCACGCGCCGGAGGTGCAGCGAGTGCTGCCCTATCCGAACGCCAACCTGGTGTTCGACCACAGACAGACGGCGATTTTCGGCGTGGTGCGCGGTGTCTTCGACCGCAAGCTCGAAGGCGCTGGCCATGTGCTCGGCGCGCGCTTTCGCGTGGGCGGCCTGCGCCCCTTTCTGGATGAGCCGATGTCGGCGTTGACCGATGGCACGCGCCCGGCGCGCCCTCTGCTGCAGTGCGACGAACGCCACGCGGAAGCACTGGTGCTCGATGCCGGCAGTGACGAGGCCATGGTGAGCGCCGCCGAATCCCTGCTGTCCGGCGCATTGCCCGCGCCAGACCCGGCCGTGGAGCAACTGCAACGCGTGGTGGCGCATGCCGCCAGCGCGCAGGGCCCGGCCAGCGTGGAAGCGCTGGCGCAATACGCCGGCGTGGGCGTGCGCGCCCTGCAGCGGCTGTTCCAGGAATATGTGGGCGTGTCGCCCAAATGGATGCTGCGGCGCTATCGCCTGCAGGAAGCGGCATGGCGGCTGGCGCGCGGGGAGCCAGTCGGCCTTGCCCAACTCGCCGCGGATCTCGGCTATTTCGACCAGGCCCACCTGACGCGCGATTTCACCAGGCTGGTCGGGGTTTCGCCGGGCGACTACCAGCGCTCGCAAAACACGTCGGCAAACAGCCGCTGACCGCCACGGCAGCAGCGCAAGCTTTGTCAGCCGGCGCTGCCGATGTGTTCCGCCAGGTAATCGATCAGCACCCGCACCTTCGGTGGCAAAAAGCGATTGGGCGGATAGAGCAGCCACACCGAACCCACATAGGCGCGCGCCTGCAGCTCCCAGTCGGCCAGCACCTGCACCAGTTCGCCACTCTGCAACGCGCCGGCCGCGGCGAAATCCGGCAGGCTGGCGACGCCGAAGCCCTGCTGCGCGGCTTCAAGCCGCGCGCCAGCGTGGTTCGCGATATAGCGCCCCCGTACCTCCACGGTCTGCGTCTCGGTGTCTCTGCGAAACCGCCAGCGGTTGTCGTCGGCGGTTTCGCCAAGGTACAGGCAATCGTGCTGCGCGAGCTCGCGCGGATGCGCCGGCGTGCCGCGTGCGCGCAGGTAAGCCGGCGAGGCGCACAGCACCCAGCGCACCGTGCCCAGGCGCCGGCCCGCAAGGCCGGGCGGCGGGTGCTGGGTCGGGCGGATCACGAGATCGAGGTCGTCATCGAGCGGATCGACCTCGTGATCGGTAAACAGCAACTGGAGGTCGATCTCCGCGTACGCGCGCAGGAAACCCGGCACGAGCGGATGGATCACCGTCTTCGCAAACGCGGTCGGCGCGCTCAATCTGACCCGGCCTTGCGGCCGGCCCATCAGGTGACCGGCCGCATCCATCGCCCCCGACGCGGCGCTCACCACGTCGCGGCAGTACCGGTACACCTGCGCACCCGACTCCGTTACGCGCACCTTGCGGGTCGACCGCTCCAGCAGGCGGGTCGCCAAGGCTTCCTCCAGCCGCTTGATCTGGCGGCTGACCGTGGAAGGCGTGCTGCCGAGCTGGCGCGCGGCGACCGAAAAATTGCCCGCATCGACAACGCGCGCAAACACCGCCATGTCGGGCAGCAAGGCGAAAAGTTCGGTTGGGTTCATATGGCGTGATCGCGGCCGGTGCACTGGATTAATGCATCTGTGACATAAAGGCTTTGCACATCGACCCGATTATCACCGTGGATGCAAAATTCGACAATGCAGGACCCATTGCCCGAGAACCGCCATGCCTGCTCAAAAACGCTTACTCCTGCTGTCCGACCTGATGCTGCTCGCGGTTGCCGTGGTCTGGGGCAGCAGCTACGGCGCGGTCAAGAGCGCGCTCGTGTTTTATCCCGTACTGGGCCTGCTGGCGTTGCGCTTCGGCATCACCTTCCTGGTGTTGTCGCCCACGCTGGCCAGGCTGCGCCACGCCGACGCCGCCACGATGCGCGCCGTGCTTGGCACCGGGGTACTGCTGCTGGGCATCTTCCTGTGCGAGACGTTTGGCGTGCTGCTCACGCGCGCGTCCAACGCCGCCTTCCTGATCAGCTTGTGCGTGGTGCTGACGCCGCTGGTCGAATGGCTGCTGCTCAAGCGCAGGCCGGGCACCATCGAATGGGCGGCGGTAGCCCTCTCGTTGCTGGGCGCGTGGTTGCTGGCCGGCGACGGCGAGTTCGTCCTCAATCYCGGCGATGGACTGATCCTGGCCGCCGCGGTGTTGCGGGCGCTAATGGTGTGCGTGACCAAGCGAGTGATGCGCGCGGCGCCGCTGCCGGCTCTGACGATGACGGCGGTGCAAGCGGGCGTGGTGGCCGCAGGCAGCGCGGCCCTGGCGCTGGTCCTGATGCCCGCCCAGTGGCAACCCATCCCGTCGCTCTCCGGCCACGGGGCATTCTGGGCCACGGTGCTGTACCTGGTGATCGCCTGCACGCTGTTCGCATTCTTCGCGCAGAACTACGCCATCAAGCGCAGCAGCCCCACGCGCGTGGCCTTGCTGATGGGCAGCGAACCCGCGTTTGGCGCCCTGTTCGCAGCCTTGTGGCTGGGGGAAAGGATCTCGGCCACCGCGTGGACCGGCGGTGGCCTGATCGTCGCGGCATCGCTGCTGGCCACGGTGCGCTGGCGCAAGCCGGCCAAGGCAGAGGTACCGCAGGCCACGCAGGCCTGACGCCCGCGCTCAGCCGCGCCAGTGATTGTTCGCGGCGGCGATGGTCGCAAACTCCGTTGCGACGATCTGCCCGACCTGCAGCAGCATGGTCGCGTCGTTGGCATAGACGGCCCGCAGCGTTTCGCGGACCTGGTCGTCGGGCTGGGTCGCCCTGATGATCAGCCTTGCCATTTTCACGGCCAGCTGGCGGCCTTCTTCGGCGGTCGGGGTAATCAGGGTTCCGTTGGGGACAAGCGGGAATGACATGGTCACGCTCCTTGGTGTTTGTGGGAGTCCATCAGGACAATCCAGCCTAGGAGGCGGAACGCGCGGGGGCAATAGCCAGTGTCGGGGATTTAGAGGTAGCCAGCGGCATTGCCCAATCGGCTGGTAGTCGGCAGTGCGATGCCGCGTTCGCAAGAATTACAATTCACAAACGGAGATCCGGCAAGCGAGGGGACTGACCATGACGATGACCGATGTGTACGCTGCGCGCGAACCGGCGCGGGCCGAGATCGACGAGATGAAAGGGGCGGCCGTGATCGAATTCGGCGCACCGTGGTGCGGCCACTGCGTGCGGGCCCAGCCCCACCTGGCCAGCGCGATGAACGCCCATCCGGCAGTCCGGCACATCAAGATCGAGGACGGCAGCGGCAAGCGGCTGGGCCGCGCGTTCAGGGTCAGGCTATGGCCCACGCTGGTGTTTATGCGCGATGGCCTGGAGGTCGCGCGGCTGGTGCGGCCGGGTGATGCGGGGGCGATTGAAGAGGCGTTGACGCGAATCGACGGAGCGCCTTCATCCTGATGCGGTCAATGAAAACAAAAAAGCTCCCGAAGGAGCTTTTTTGTTCATGCGTCACGCCATGCCGCGTGCGACAACAACATGACAACGACGCTCAATCCCAGGACAACGCTCCACCCGTCTGATACTCGATCACACGCGTCTCGAAGAAGTTGCGTTCCTTCTTCAGGTCGATCATCTCGCTCATCCACGGGAACGGGTTTTCCTCGTTCGGGAACAACTGCTCCAGGCCGATCTGCTGGCAGCGGCGGTTGCAGATGAAGCGCAGGTAGCCCTTGAACATCGGCGCGTTCAGGCCCAGCACGCCGCGCGGCATGGTGTCCTCGGCGTAGCGGTATTCGAGGTCCACGGCCTTCCTGAATAGCGCGGTGATCTCTTCCTTGAACTCGGCGGTCCACAGGTGCGGGTTCTCGAGCTTGATCTGGTTGATCAGGTCGATGCCGAAATTGCAGTGCAGCGATTCGTCGCGCAGGATGTACTGGTACTGCTCGGCGGCGCCGGTCATCTTGTTCTGGCGGCCCATTGCCAGGATCTGCGTGAAGCCCACGTAGAAGAACAGGCCTTCCATGATGCAGGCGAACACGATCAGCGACTTGAGCAGCTTCTGGTCGTTTTCCGGCGTGCCGGTCTTGAAGGCCGGGTCGGTCAGCGTGTCGATGAACGGGATCAGGAACTCGTCCTTGTCTCGGATCGACTGCACTTCGTGGTACGCGTTGAAAATCTCGGCTTCATTGAGGCCGAGCGACTCCACGATGTACTGGTAGGCGTGCGTGTGGATCGCCTCCTCGAAGGCCTGGCGCAGCAGGTACTGGCGGCATTCCGGCGCGGTGATCTGGCGGTAGGTGCCCAGCACGATGTTGTTGGCGGCCAGCGAGTCGGCGGTGACGAAGAAGCCGAGGTTGCGCTTGATGATGCGGCGCTCGTCTTCGGTCAGGCCGTTCGGGTCCTTCCACAGCGCGATGTCGCGCGACATGTTGATTTCCTGCGGCATCCAGTGGTTGGCGCAGCCGGCCAGGTATTTTTCCCAGGCCCACTTGTACTTGAACGGCACCAGCTGGTTGACGTCGGTCGAGCCGTTGATGACGCGCTTGTCGGCGGCATTCACGCGGCGGTCCGTCGGCGCGTCGGACGCCGGCAGGTTGCCGAGGATACCCGTGCCGGCCGGCTGCGTGGCGGCCGGCGGCAGCACGCCGTGCTGGTCGACAGAGCGTGCGGCGGCAGGCGTGGCGGTGGGGTTCGGCGCGGGCTGCGGGGCAGCCTGCGGGGTGGCTTGAACGTCGTCGTCCCAGCTCAGCATGGTGTGGTTCTCCGTGGAATGCTTTGGTTTGCCGTGGCCCTCGCCGCGCAGCGGCGCGGCGAGGGGGCCGGCAGGTAATGACTTACTGGCAGGCTTCGCACTCGTYGAAGCCAGCGTCGCCCGGGCGCATCGTGCAGACCGCGCCCTCGGCTTCCGGCATGGCCGGTGCGGAGGCGGCGGCCTGGTCGATACCGGCGGCGCCGATGCCACCGTCGCTACCCGACGACACGGCATTCAGCGAGCCGCGCGACACCGTGGATTTCTCCACGTGGGTGGCTGCCATCGTGCGCAGGTAGTACGTAGTCTTCAGGCCGCGCAGCCAGGCCAGCTTGTAGGTGTCGTCCAGCTTCTTGCCCGAGGCGCCGGCCATGTAGATGTTCAGGGACTGAGCCTGGTCGATCCACTTCTGGCGGCGGCTGGCGGCTTCCACCAGCCAGCTCGGCTCGACTTCGAAGGCCGTTGCGTAGATATCGCGCAGGTCTTGCGGGATGCGGTCGATGCGGGCCAGCTTGCCGTCGAAATACTTCAGGTCGGCGACCATCACTTCGTCCCACAGGCCGCGCGCCTTCAGGTCGCGCACCAGGTAGTCGTTGACCACCGTGAACTCGCCCGACAGGTTGGACTTGACGTACAGGTTCTGGAAGGTCGGTTCGATGCAGGCCGACACGCCGATGATGTTCGAGATCGTTGCCGTCGGCGCGATCGCGATGCAGTTCGAGTTGCGCATGCCGTGCTGCTTGATGCGCGCACGCAGGCTGTCCCAGTCCATGGTCGAGGAGTGATCCACTTCCAGGTAGCCGCCGCGCTCTTCGGCCAGCAGCTTGAGCGAGTCCTGCGGCAGGATGCCGCGATCCCACAGCGAGCCTTCATAGGTGCTGTAGCGGCCGCGTTCCTCGGCCAGCTCGCTGGAGGCGCGGTAGGCGTAGTAGCACACCGCTTCCATCGAGGTGTCGGCGAACTGCACGGCGGCGTCGCTGGCGTACGGCAGGCGCAGCATGTGCAGGCAGTCCTGGAAGCCCATGATGCCCATGCCGACCGGACGGTGGCGCAGGTTGGAGTTGCGGGCCTTCTCCACGGCGTAGTAGTTGATGTCGATCACGTTGTCGAGCATGCGCATCGCGGTGCGGATGGTCTTCTCGAGCTTGGCGTGGTCGAGCACCTGGGTGCCGTCGGCCTGCTGCTTCAGGTGGGCAACCAGGTTCACCGAACCCAGGTTGCACACGGCGATTTCGCTGTCGTTGGTGTTGAGCGTGATTTCCGTGCACAGGTTGGAGCTGTGCACCACGCCCACGTGCTGCTGCGGGCTGCGGATGTTGCAAGGATCCTTGAAGGTGATCCAGGGATGGCCGGTCTCGAACAGCATGCCCAGCATCTTGCGCCACAGCTGCATGGCGGGAACCTTCTTGAACAGCTTCAGCTCGCCATTGGCGGCCTTGGCTTCATAGCCCAGGTAAGCGGTCTCGAAGGCCTTGCCGACCAGGTCGTGCAGGTCCGGGCAGGTGGCGGGCGAGAACAGGGTCCACTCGCCGCCTTCCATCACGCGCTTCATGAACAGGTCGGGAATCCAGTTCGCCGTGTTCATGTCGTGGGTGCGGCGGCGGTCGTCGCCGGTGTTCTTGCGCAGCTCGAGGAATTCCTCGATGTCCAGGTGCCAGGTTTCCAGGTAGGCGCAGACCGCGCCCTTGCGCTTGCCGCCCTGGTTGACCGCCACGGCGGTGTCGTTTACCACCTTCAGGAACGGCACCACGCCTTGCGACTTGCCGTTGGTGCCCTTGATGTGCGAGCCGAGGGCGCGCACATTGGTCCAGTCGTTGCCCAGGCCGCCGGCGAACTTCGACAGCAGCGCGTTTTCCTTCAGCGCTTCGTAGATGCCTTCCAGGTCGTCCGACACGGTGGTCAGGTAGCACGACGACAGCTGCGAGCGGCGGGTACCCGAGTTGAACAGGGTCGGCGTGGACGACATGAAGTCGAACGACGACAGCAGCTGGTAGAACTCGATGGCGCGTGCTTCGCGGTCCTTCTCGCCCAGTGCCAGGCCCATCGCCACGCGCATGAAGAATGCCTGCGGCATTTCGATGCGGGTTTCGTCGATGTGCAGGAAGTAGCGGTCGTACAGGGTCTGCAGGCCCAGGTAGTTGAACTGGAAGTCGCGCTGGGCGTCCAGTGCGGCGCCCAGGCGGGCCAGGTCATAGGTGGCCAGCTTTTCGTCCAGCAGCTCGGCTTCGATGCCGCGGGCGATGAACTTGGGGAAGTATTCGGCGTAGCGCGACACCATTTCGGTCTGGGTGACTTCGGCTCCCAGGATTTCCTTGCGGATGGTGTGCAGCAGGATACGCGCGGTGACCTGGCTGTAGGCCGGGTCCTTCTCGATCAGGGTACGCGCGGCCAGGATGGCGGAGTCGTAGACCTGGGTCATCGGCACGCCGTCGTACAGGTTCTTCAGCGTTTCCTTCAGGATCGGCTCGGCGCTCACGGCGTCGCCAAGGCCCGAGCAGGCATTGTCGATCAGGCCGTGCAGCGCGTTCAGGTCCAGCACGCGGGCCACGCCGCCATCGGTCACGTTGAACGTGACGCCGCCTTCCTGCACGCGGGCGACTGCCTGGGCATTGGCCTGGGCGCGCTCCTGGGTGCGCTTTTCACGGTACAGCACATAGGAGCGGGCCACTTCATGCTCGCCCGAGCGCATCAGCGCCAGTTCCACGTGATCCTGCACGTCCTCGATATGGAAGGTGCCGCCGTTGGGGCGGCTGCGCAGCAGGGCGCGGACCACGTTCTGGGTCACTTGCTCGACCACTTCGCGCACACGCGCCGAAGCGGCACCCTGCCCGCCGTTGACGGCGAGGAAGGCCTTCGTCACCGCCACCGAGATCTTGCTCGGCTCGAACGCCACAACGGCACCGTTGCGGCGGATGATCTTGTAATCCTGGTAGCTGCCAGCGCCGGCAGTAGCGGGGCTCGACTGCGCGTTCGCTGCTGCACCGGCGGCGGCGGCGCCGGTGGAAATGTCGTTCTGGGCTGTCTGCATGAGGAACTCCTGTTCTGACCCGTGTTTTATGAGTGACAAAGAGTCCCGGGCAAAATGCGCAAAAAGGCTCTGACACGCCGGCCGGTCTTACCCGGGAGGGCGCGCTGCTTTGCTGGATTCTGCTGGGACTCTTGTGATGCGCCGGCCCTTCGGCGGACCGCAGCCATTGCTGCGGCGGAAACTGCACACCTAGGCCGGCTCCCCGAAAGCACCACTAGATCTAGTGGTCGATGCGAAAAACTGGACTAAGTATAGTGAAATGGGGCGGATTCACCAGTCTTGACAAGCGCTTTTTTGGCGCGATTTCTGGTGCGGGCGCAGCATGCGGCGCTGCGCCAAACCCGCCAACCCAAGCGACTCAAGGGATCCCGCCCGACGGTGCGTTACCGCACTGTGACGCGAAATTTTTTTGATTGAGCTGGCCACTCCGATAGGCGCGGACTTTATCAGGGTTTTCCCCAGATTCACGCTATCCCCCAGGCCCCGCAATTGAGGCTTGCTTCAAGGCTGGTCTTTGCGGTAAGGCAACTGCCCCGGAGCCACGCCAGCAGCGGCGGCAAAGCCGGCCCAGTCGAAATGCGGGCCAGGATCGGTCTTGCGTCCGGGTGCGATATCGCTGTGCCCCGCCACCGCGCGCACCGGATAAGCGCCGAGCAGGGCACGCACCAGCGCGGAGGTGGTGTGGTATTGGGCCAACGCGAAAGGCTGGTCGTCGCTGCCTTCAATTTCGATGCCGATGGAAAAGTCATTGCAACGCGGCCGCCCGAAGAACTCGGATTGGCCGGCATGCCAGGCCCGGTCCAGGCAGGAAACGAACTGGACCAGTTCGCCCTCCCGCGTCACCAGGAAATGCGCCGAAACCCGCACCTGATGGATCGTCGCGAAGAAAGGATGGCGGGACGGGTCGAGGCGGTTCTGGAAGAAGGCCTCGATATCGCCGCTGCCGAACTGGCCCGGCGGCAGGCTGATATTGTGGATCACCACCAGGTCGACCGGCATGTGCGCGGGCCGGGCGTCGAAGTTGGGCGACGGAACGCGGCGCGCCGCGGGCACCCAGCCGGCCGGATCCGGGTGGAATCCAGGCCCGGGCGCGATCTTGCCGTTGTCGTGCTCAGGCATCGCGCTCTCCATCGGCGGCCAGCAGCCCACCCATCGGGCCGTCGCGCATCGCTTCGCTGGCGTCGGCACCGTCGGCCGCGTCGTCGCGGCCCTCGCGGATGCCAAGTTGCTGGATGCGGTAGCGCAATTGCCGGAAACTCAGGCCCAGCAGCGGCGCGGCGGCGGTGCGATTGAAACCGGTCTGCTGCAGCGCCTGCAGGATCAGGTCGCGCTCAAGCGCTTCCAGGCGGCCGGTCAGGTCGATCGGGAAGGTCGCGCGGCAAGCCGCTCCCTCCCCATCGCCCAGGCTTGGCGCCGCTGGCTGCGAAAGCGCAGCCGCGTGCGCGCCGGATCGGGATTCCGGCGGCGCTTCATGCTGGAGATCCGGCCTGAGACCGGACGGCGCTGCCGGCACAGCAGGCAGCGGCGGTGGCGCGCCGGCCCCTGGGTAGGCGACAGGCGCCGCCCAGGGCGCCGCGTCCGCCGAAGACACAGAGGCAGGCGGGCGCGGCAAGGCCGAATACCCCGTGCCCGCGTCCAGCGGGCCAAGGTCGTCCACCTCGATGGTTTCGCCTTCCGCGAAGGCGTAGGCCCGCTCCAGCAGGTTCTCCAGTTCGCGCACGTTGCCGGGGAACGAATAGTCGGACAGGCGTTGCAGCGCGGCCGCCGAAAGCCGCTTGGGATGGGGATCGCCGTAGCGCACCGCCAGGTGCTCCAGGATGGCGCCCGCCAGCACCGGGATATCTTCGTGCCGTTCGCGCAGCGTCGGCACGCGCAGCGCCAGCACGTTGAGCCGGTAGAACAGATCCTGGCGGAACTGGCCGGACGCGACCATCGCGGAGAGATCCTTGTGGCTGGCGCACAGCACCCGTACATCCACGCTCTCTTCGCGGCTCGCGCCGATCTTGCGCACGCGCCGCTCCTGCAGCACGCGCAGCAGCTTGACCTGCATCGCCAGCGGCAGATCGGCCACTTCGTCGAGCAGCAGCGTGCCGCCGTTGGCGGCCTGGAAGAAACCGCCGCGCTCGGCGTCGGCGCCCGTGAAGGCTCCCTTCACATGGCCGAAGAACTCCGATTCCATCAGGGTTTCGGGGATGGCGCCGCAATTGACCGCGATAAAGGGATGCGCGGCGCGCGCGCTCACCGCGTGAATGGCGCGCGCGGCGCGCTCCTTGCCGCTGCCGGACTCGCCGCTGATCACGATCGGCGCCATGCTGCGCGCCAGCCGGGACAGCGAGCGGCGCACCTCATGCATGGCCGGCGAATGGCCAGGCAGCAGGCTGGCCGCGCGGTCCGCGCTCTCCCGCACAACCGCGCCGGCACCCTCGGCGCCGTCACGCTGCTGGCGTCCCAGCGCATTGAGGATCAGGCTGCGCAACTGGTCCAGCGAGACCGGCTTGGCGATGTAGTCGAACGCGCCGGCCTTGAGCGCCTCCACGGCGTTGTCGGCGCTGCCATAGGCTGTGATCACGGCGACCGGCACCCGTTCCGGCGCACTCGAGAGCTGGCGCACGATATCGATGCCAAGCCCGTCGCCGAGCCGCATGTCGGTCAGCACCAGGCTATAGCGGCGCGCGGCTAGCTGCTGGCGCGCCTCCGCCAGCGAGCCAGCCAGCACCACGTCGTGGCCCATGCGGCGGATCGAGATATCGAGCAGTTCTCGCAGGTCGGCCTCGTCGTCGATGACGAGAATCGGATCGGGGCCTGGCGTCTTGAGGAGCATGGGTCTGCGTCTGGCGGTCTGGCGAAGTGGAATTGGTGCATTGGCGCGCGGCGGCCTGGCTGACGGCCTGGCGAACCGTTCGCGGCGGCAGCGCGGCTCAGCCGCCCGCGTTGTCCGGCGCGTCGATGCGCAGGGTCAGGACAAAGGCCTTGGCCGGCAGTGTATCGCGTGCCGCGGGCGCCAGCATGCCGGTCTGCGCCAGCAGCGCGTCAAGTGAAATCGTACCGTAGCGTACCTGGGCGTCGTTGGCGCCGCATAGCTCGCGCGCCATGAACAGGCCCAGGCCGGTGCCCTGGGCGTTGCTGGTAAAGAATGGCTCGAACAGCGTGCGCTGGTGCTCGCGCGACACCTCGACGCCATCGTTCCAGATGATCAGCTCGACGTGGTGCTGGTCCAGCGCGTGGGCCAGCAGCCGGATCGCGCCGGGCAGGCGGCTGCAATAGCGCCAGGCGTTGTCGAGCAGGTTGCCAAGGACCTGCTGCAGCTGCGACGGATCGAAGATGACCGGGCGCGCTACATCCACCGTGAGCCGCACCGCATTGGCGTTGATCTCCGCCGGCCGCGGCACGCGCCGCGCGCCGACCGGATCGTCGTTGACGGAGCGCGAGCGCATCTCCAGCCGCCAGCGGCTGATGATCTCGGGCAGGGCCTGGTTCAGGTCCACGGCAGAGCGCTCGGTGCGCGGGCGGCGCGACATCTGCAGCACGTCCGACACCACCTGGTCGAGCCGGCGCACATTGTCGTGGATGATGCGCAGCAGCCGGGCATCCACATCGCCTTCGGGCCGCCCCGCCTCGCCGGGACGCACGCCCCGGCGGCTGGTCTCGGCCAGCAGTTCGCTGGCCTGGCTGATGGCCGCCAGCGGATTGCGGATCTGGTGCGCCACGCTCGCCACCAGCCGCCCCATGGCGGCCAGTTTTTCCTGTTGCACCTGCTCGGCGATGCGTTCCCAGCTCTCGATGTGCACCAGCACCGTATCGCGCATCTCGCTGCGCAGCAGGGCCTCGTCCTCCGGGCGCCAGGCCATGGCCTCGCTCTGCGCGATGGCCAGGCGCAGCCGCGCCGCCGCCTCGGGCGACAGGTCGTTCCAGGTGCCGGTGTTCATGGCGCTCTGCGCCCCGAGCGAGACCGACAGCGAGGATGCAAAGGTCGAGCGCAGGCTGGCCAGCCCCGGCAGCAGGAAGCGCAGCCGCAGCCGCGTATGCAGGATGGGGCCCCGGCCCGAGGAGGGCCGCGAAGGCAGCGGCAGCAATTGCAGGATGCGCGGCGCGTCATCCTTGCTGCGCACCCAGTCGCGCAGCATCTCCATCAGCGGCTGCAGGCGGGGAATCTGGCGCAGGTCGAACAGCGCGTCGCGCCCGGTAGCCGGCGTGGACGTCTGCTTGCCCCGTTCGGCGGGCTGCACGCCCAACAGCACCACCGCGGCCGGGTTGGCCGCCACCACCACGCCGTTGGCGCGCAGCAGCATCACGCCATCCTGCATGTCGTTGACCATCAGCCGGTTGACCAGCTGCTGCAGGCGCAGCTCCTGCTCGCGCGCCAGCGCCAGCCGCTCCTGCGCAAGCTGGCGGTTGGCCAGCAGGTACATCAGCGAGGCCGCGATCATGAAGACCAGGCCATACAAACCCGAGCCCAGCAGGCCAGTGTCCGCCTGGCGCAGCAGCAGGGTCTGCGCGAAGGGGGCGCTCATCACCACCAGCGCCGAGACCGCCGCGGTGAATAGCGCGAACAACAGGCTGGTGAGCGCGCCGGCCTGCAGCGCCGGCAGCAGGAAGATCATGGCCAATCCCTCGCCGCGGTGGCCCTGCGCGAGAAAAATCAGGCCCAGCAGGACAAGGTCGGCCAGCACCTGGAAGCGCACCCGCAGATGAAAACCGCGGCGCCACCACAGCGTCGCGATCACCATCGCCAGCGCCACCCCGGCATACGGCACGGCCAGCGGCAGCGCGGCCAGGCCGTTGCCCAACCCCTGCGCGACCCGCTCGGTATCGCCGCGCTGCGCCGGCAGCCAGGCGTAACCCAGCAGCAGCACGGCCACCGCCAGCCGCGTCCAGCTGAAATAGCGCAGCAGGCGCCAGTGGAATTCGGGAGGCTCCAACTGGCGCCACAGTGCGGTGACGGCGCGCCAGGCATTCAGGCGGGACCAGAACGAGATGCTACCGTTCATGCGGCCGGGCTGTCCGGATCGCTGTCGGCAGGCAGGTGGGCGCGCCGGCAGTAGTGCAGGCCGCGATAGGCGATCGCTTCGCCCAGCGGCAGGTGCACGCCGCATTGCGCGCACTGCACCATGGGTTCCTGCGCGGGCTGGGTGCGGCCTTGCGACCCTTGCGCGGAACCATGCCGGGCGGCGCGATCCTCCCGCTGGCGCGCCTCGGCGCGCTGGCGAAGCCACCAGAAGAAGCCCAGCACCACGGCCAGGACCAGGAAGATGCGTGCCATGCCGGCCTCAGAGTCGGTGCAGGATGACTTCGATGACGAAGCGGCTGCCGACATAGGCCAGCAGCAAGATGCCGAAGGATGCGATCACCCAGCGCAGCGCGGTGCGCCCGCGCCAGCCATAAAAGGTACGTCCGGCCAGGATGCCGGCGAACATCGCCCACGACAGCAGCGCGAAGACGGTCTTGTGATCGAGCCGGAAGGCCCGTCCGAACAGTTGCTCGGAGAACAGCAGGCCCGACAGGATCGTCAGCGTCAGCAGCACGAAGCCGGCGCCGATCAGGCGGAACAGCAGTTTTTCGAGCGTCAGCAACGGCGGCAGCAGGTCCAGCCAGCGGCCTATCCATTGCGCCGGCTCGCTGGCCTGGCCGATCTGGGGCGAGCGGTTGAAACCGTGCAGGCGGCGTTCAGCCAGCAGCATCAGGAAAGCATGGAAGGCTGCCAGCGTGAACAGGCCGTAGGCCACGTTGGCGATGATGAAGTGCAGCTTGAACAACGGCCGCGCCGCATAGCCCAGGATCTGCGCACCGGGAAAGGCCAGCGGCATCAGGCTGGCCAGCATCGCCACCGGGATCACGATCAGGCCGAGACCGGCCAGCGAGAAGAAGAAGCTCTCGATCCAGTAGATGCCCACGCCCAGCCACAACATGGCCGACAGCGCGAAGGCAAAGCCGAACACCATGCGGTCGGCCGGGAAGATGGTTTCGTGCAGCAGCAGGCCGTGGCTGGCCACCGCGGCCAGCATCAGCACATGCCACCAGGCCGGGCGGTCCTCGCCGCGTCCGCCGGCGCCCCCGCCGCCCTGCAGCAACACGGTGGTCGCCGCGCCCCCGATGGCGCCGCCGGCGCCGGCAGCCGATAGCTGCGGGTTGCGCGTCGCCCAGCCGTGATAGGCCAGGCCGCAATAGAGAAGTGCCGTCAAGGCATACAGTACAATGGCCATTTGCACAGTTTACCTTAGCGCCCCGTCCCGGTGGCGCCCCGCTTGAGCCGGGTCCCGAGCCCGCATCAAGCCTCGATCAAGCCCTATCCCCCGGACTTCTGCCATGCTGGACAATCTCACTCAACGCCTGGCGCGGGTCGTAAAGACCATGCGCGGCGAGGCTCGCCTGACCGAAGCCAATACCGCCGAAATGCTGCGCGAGGTGCGCCTGGCCATGCTGGAGGCCGACGTCGCCCTGCCCGTGGTGCGCGAATTCATCGCCCGCGTGAAGGAAAAGGCACTCGGCGAAGACGTGGTGTCCAGCCTGACGCCGGGCCAGGCGCTTGTTGGCGTGGTGCAGCGCGAGCTGACCGCCGTCATCGGTGGCGAGGAAAGCCTGGCCGCCGGCGACAAGAGCGGCGAGCTGAACCTCGCGGTGCAGCCGCCCGCCATCATCCTGATGGCCGGCCTGCAGGGTGCGGGCAAGACCACCACCGTGGGCAAGCTGGCCAAGTGGCTCAAGGAAAACAAGAAGAAGAAAGTGCTGACGGTGTCGTGCGACGTGTACCGGCCCGCCGCCATCGCCCAGCTCAAGACCGTGTCCGAGCAGGTCGGCGCCGATTTCTTCCCCTCCGAGCCGGACCAGAAGCCGGTGGACATCGCCCGCGCGGCGGTTGACTGGGCCCGCAAGCATTATCACGACGTGCTGATCGTCGATACGGCAGGCCGCCTGGGTATCGACGAAGCGATGATGCAGGAAATCGCCGCTCTCCACGCCGAGATCAAGCCGGTCGAAACCCTGTTCGTGGTCGACGCCATGCTGGGCCAGGACGCGGTCAACACCGCGCGTGCCTTCCATGACGCGCTGCCGCTGACCGGCGTGGTGCTGACCAAGCTGGACGGCGATGCGCGCGGCGGTGCCGCGCTGTCGGTGCGCCACATCACCGGGCGCCCGATCAAGTTCRTCGGCGTTGGCGAAAAGCTCGATGGCCTGGAGCCCTTCTACCCCGATCGCATGGCCCAGCGGATCCTGGGCATGGGCGACATCCTCGCCCTGGTCGAGGAAGCCCAGCGCGGCGTGGACATGGAAGCCGCCGAGAAGCTGGCCAAGAAGATCAAGAAGACGGGCGACTTCGACCTCGAAGACTTCAAGGCCCAGATCGGCCAGATGAAGAAGATGGGCGGCCTGGGCAGCCTGGTGGACAAGCTGCCGGCGCAGTTCGCCCAGCAAGCCCAGGGCGCCAACATGGACGTGGCCGAAAAGCAGGTGCGCCGCATGGAAGGCATCATCAACAGCATGACCGCCGCCGAACGCGCCAAGCCGGAACTGATCAAGGCCAGCCGCAAGCGCCGCATCGCCACCGGCGCCGGCGTGCCGGTGCAGGAAGTCAACCGCCTGCTCAATCAGTTCGACCAGATGCAGAGCATGATGAAGAAGCTCAAGGGCGGCGGCATGATGAAGATGATGCGCTCGATGGGCGCGATGAAGGGCGGCATGAAGGGACTCTTCAACCGCTAAGCCATCCGGCGTGGCGGCGCCCTTTCCCGGCGCCGCCGTTTCACCCGCAAAAGATCAAGACAGAGACAGGATCCACATCATGATGACCGTCGAACAGGCCCGCGAACTGTGGGCCAACTCCGAGGAAATCGTCAGCGCGCAAGCCGTCCAGGAATCGCTGGACCGCATGGCCGGCGAGATCACGGAAAAGATGGGCGACACCTTCCCGCTGGTGCTGTCGGTAATGGGCGGCGCGGTGGTCTTCACCGGCATGCTGCTGCCCAAGCTGGCCTTCCCGCTGGAATTCGACTACATCCACCTCTCGCGCTACAACAACAAGACGGTGGGCGGCGAGATGCAATGGCGCGTCGCGCCGCGCGAGTCGGTCAAGGGCCGTACGGTGCTGGTGCTGGACGACATCCTGGATGAAGGCGAAACCATGGCCGCCATCCGCCAGCGCATCATGGACATGGGCGCCACCGCCGTCTACGCAGCCGTGCTGTGCGAGAAGGTGTTGCAGAAACCCAAACCCATGCACCCGGATTTCTGCGGCTTCACTGTGCCGGAACGCTATGTATTCGGTTGCGGCATGGACGCCCACGGCTACTGGCGCAACCTGCCCGCCATCAGGGCCTTGCGCTAAGGATCGGCCACAGCGAGGCCAGCAGCAACAGCGCCATCGCCACGTTGAACAGGCGCAGCACCCGCGGCTGCGCCAGCCAGCGCCGCAAGGCCGATCCGAACACCGCCCACATCGCCACGCTGGGCAGGTTGATCACGGCGAACAACCCCGAGAGCAGCAACACATTCAGCCAGACATTGCCGTGCAGCACGTAGGTGCTGCACGCGCCCACCGCCATCACCCACGCCTTGGGGTTGACCCACTGGAACGCGGCCGCAGCCAGGAATCCCATGGGCTTGCCCACCTCCTGGTCCTGCACGCCGCCCGACGTCGCCAGCTTCCATGCCAGCCAGGTGAGATAGAGCGCAGCCACGACGCGAAGTACCTGCCAGGTCCACGGCAATGCCGCGAACAGCGATCCCAGGCCGAGTCCGACCACCGCGACCATCAAGCCGAAACCGGCGCTGATGCCCAGCACATGGGGCACGGTGCGGGCGAAACCGAAGTTCACGCCCGAGGCCAGCACCATGGTGTTGTTGKGGCCCGGCGTGATCGAGGACACAAGGGCGAACGCGCAGAACGCGGCAAACACGCCGGATCCGGCGACAAGCTGGGGCACGGCCATGACTGACTCCATCGCATGCAAAAGGGAATGATGGCAGTCTAGCCACGGGGAACAGTACAGTACCGGTACAGTTAACCAGAAAACTGGCAATACGCCTTTGCGTGTCGCCAATGGCACCCCGCATCGGGCTGCTTCACGGGTTCGCCGCATTGACTGCCACGGCCAGCGCGATGCCCCAGAGGATGACACCGGTGGCACGTTCGACACCGCGCACCGAGCGGGCAAAACACGCCCGCACCAGCGGATGGCGCACGCCCCAGGCCACCAGGACGTCCCAGCCGAACACCATGGCGAACATCCAGGCACCGTAGCCAAGCTGGACCGGCAGCGGCGTGCGCGTGCCAGCCAGTACGGAAAACAGGCTGGCGTAGAACAATGCATTCTTGGGGTTGAGCACCGCGGAGAGAAAGCCGGTGGCGAGTTGCGCCGCGTAGGCGGCGTGGCCGGCGCCATGCGCCTGCGGGCCGTCAGCGCCCGGCATCCGCGTCTCGCCGCGGGCGCTCAGCAACCGCCAGCCGAGCCAGGCCAGGTACAGGCAGCCGGCCCACTGCAACACCGCGAACACGCCCTGGCTGGTACGCGTGGCGGCCAGGCCCGCAATGGCGAGGCCGATGAACACGCCATTGCCGAGCGCAATGCCCAGGCATACCGCGCTGGCACGTCCCACGCCATGCACCAGCGCGCTGCGCACCACCAGGAAGAAATCGGGGCCCGGACTGAGCAGCGCGAGAAAGTGCGCGCCCGCCACCATGGCAAATTGGCCGAAGCCGGAATCGAGGGGAAAGTCCACGCCAGTCCTTTCGTGTCTTGTGATGGGCACGAAGTGTGGGCTGCGAGGTAGTGGCGCGTATTGGAGAAAATTGCGTGCGGAGGCTCAGCCGGCGCGGCGCTGGTAGCCGCGCGGCGTCAGCGCGACACGCTGCTTGAACGCGCGCTGGAAATGGCTCTGGTCGGAAAAGCCCAGCGCCTGGGCGATCTCGGCGGGCGCCCCGCCCGCCCGCAGCAACTGGCGCGCATGGTTGATGCGTTGGTCCAGCTGATAGGCATGCGGCGTCATGCCGACCTCGGCGCGGAAGGCACGGATCAGCTGGTAGCGGCTCATGCCGGCGCCGCGCGCCAGTTCGGCCAGCGGCAGCGTTTCCGCGTGGCGCGCCTGCAGGATCGCCACAAGGCCAGCCAGGCGAGCCTCGGGCGTGCCGGGCGGGCGCGGCGCGCGCACCGCCTGGCGCCGGTCGGCGCAGCCGAACAGCGCAGCGACGAAGCCAGCCAGCATGGATTCCTTTTGCGCGATGGAAGCCGCGGAGAACAGCACATGGTTGAGGCGGCACAGGCCGGCATAGGTGTCGGCCGCGCTGGTGACGCGCACCCGTGCCAGCGCCGCCGGCAACGCCTGCCCGGCGCCGCGCGCCTCCACCACCGCGCCGGCCCAGGCCTGGTCCAGGTGCAACATCTGGTAGCTCCAGCGCCCATCCGGCTCCGGGTTGCAGGCGTGCACCTGGCCTGCCGGAATCACGACCACATCGCCTGCAGCGAGCCGCACCGACTCGGTTTCCGTACTGAATATGCTGTGGCCGCCATCGACGGCGCCGATCGACAGGGTGGGATGGGTATGCGGCAGGTAGGCGGCGCCGCTGTCGCTGGCGCGGCGGCTTTCGACATAGGGCATGGCCGGATCGAACCAGTAACAGGCCTGCTCCGTGCCGGCGCGGCCGCAGCGGCGCATCACTCGCTCCGGTACGGCCGCTCGCGCAGCCATTTGGTGGCGATCCATTTCTCGCCCGCCCCGACCGGCAGGCCGGCGTGCAGCGTGCGCTCATCCAGCGAGCCGTCGGACTTGCGATAGCTGAAATAGACGGCATTGCCCTTGACCGGCGCCACCTCCAGGCCAAGCTTGGGAAAAGCGGTGGCACCGCCGGCTGCCGGGCTGTTCAGGTAGATCACCAGGGTGGCCACACGTTGCCCGCCCACCCTTAGTTGCCGCGCCTCCCCGGGCCGCTGGGGATTGAAATAGTCGTAATGCGGCTGGTACTCGCCGCCAGGCTTGTAGTTGAGGATCTGCAAGCCCTCGCCGCGATCCGCCGCAATCCCCGTCACCGCGGCGATGCAGTCCTCGATGCGCTCGATCAGCGGATGCTCGCCAACCTGGAACATCGCGCCCAGGCTGGTGCGCGCTTCGATCAGGTTCTCGTCGCCGGTATCGGGGTTGATCACCGGCGAACGCGCCAGGCGACCGCGCGCCAGCTCCACCAGGCCATCGCACTCGGCATCGGTCAGCAAATGCTGAAACAGGGTGACGCGCGGCGCCGCGAGAGTAAACAGGATGGGAATCTCGCGCCCGGCATGATGGGCCGCGTTGCGCCCGGGCTGCGCGCCGGCCTGGCCCTTGCCGCCGGCACATTCGCCAGCATTGCCGGCGGGCTTGTCGATGCCAAGCTCGGCCGCCATCTCCGCGGCGGTGTCGGCTGCGGTCCCGCGCGCCTCTGCCCTCGCCGCGACAGCCAGCGCAGCAGCCACGGTGGCCTGTGCGAAGGCTTGGTCGTAGCCCGACTGACACATCGACTGCACCAGCGCCTCGGCGCCGAAGCCCTGCCCGATATGGCGCCGCAGCCAGCGCTCCAGGTCCGCGGAGGAACTGGTGTAGCCCGCCTTGCCGGTGCTACCGGGCGTGCCGGGTGTATTGCTCATGAGGGGTTGGCCAGGCGCTGCGGCGAGAATGGATTGCGCGACGGCGCTTCGGGCGGCAGCACGCGGCTGCGGGTGGCCGTGCCCGTTTCGGGATCGCCGGCCACGGTAACGGTGGCTTCGGAGTATTGCCAGCGCTTCCAGGCCGCCAGCACTGCGTTGGGGTAGTCGGGGCGGCCCCGGCTGCCGTTGTAGCGGCCCAGCGCCAGGAACAGGTCGCCCTGCTCGCGGTCGAGATAGTGCCGCAGGATGGTACAGCCGTAGCGCAGGTTGCTCTGCAGGTGGAACAGCTTGCGAGAGTCGCCATCGCCGATGCTGCGCACCCAGAATGGCATCACCTGCATCAGCCCGCGGGCGCCGGCCGAGCTGATCGCGTACTTGCGAAAGTTGCTCTCGACCTGCACCAGACCGAGCACCAGCGCCGGTTCCAGCCCGGCGCGCTTGGCTTCGTAGTAGGCGGTCTCGATCAGTTCGATGCGCACCTGCGGCTCCGGGATACGCCCCGCGAGCCGGTGCGACATCTCCTCCAGCCACTTGATATACGCCAGCTGTTCGCCACCGGTGGCGAACGCCGGGCGCAGGGGACGGCTATCCGCGATAGCCGCGGCAAGCGCGCCGCGCACCGAATCCGCCAGGTCCTCCTCCTTTTGCGCCCCCGCGTGCGCGGCGGCGCTCAACGCCAGCAGCAAGCCGGCGCCGGCCCGCGCCAGGCGCAGGCGGCGGTCCGGGGTCAGGTCCTGCAGGCGCGGGAGGCGCATGGCGTTCAGGCGGACAGCAGTCCGCGCACGTGGGCAACCACGTCCGCGACCGGCAGTTGGGTCGCTTCGGCGTCGCGGCGGCCCTGGTATTCGACCCGGCCTTCCTTCAGGCCGCGGTCGCCTACCACCACGCGGTGCGGCACGCCGATCAGCTCCCAGTCGGCGAACATGGCGCCGGGTCGCTCGCCGCGATCGTCCAGGATCACGTCGACGCCGGCCGCCAGCAGTTCTGCATGGATACGGTCGGCTTCGGCCTTGACGGCCTCGGAGCGGTCGTAGCCAACCGGGCAGATCACCACCGCGAACGGGGCGATCGCCGCCGGCCAGATAATGCCGCGCTCGTCGAAGTTCTGCTCGATGGCGGCGCCCAGGATACGGGTCACGCCAATGCCGTAGCAGCCCATCTGCATGGGCTGGGTCTTGCCGTTCTCATCCAGGAACGTGGCGCTCATCGACTCCGAGTAGCGCGTGCCGAGCATGAACACGTGACCGACCTCGATGCCACGGCAGATTTCCAGCGTGCCCTTGCCGTCCGGCGAGGCATCGCCCGCCACCACGTTGCGCAGGTCGGCCACCACCGGCTCGGGCAGGTCGCGGCCCCAGTTGACGCCTGTCAGGTGGTAATCCTTTTCGTTGGCGCCGCAGACGAAGTCGCTCATATTGGCCACGGTACGGTCAGCCACCACCTTGACGGGCTTCCTGGTGTTGATCGGCCCGAGGTAGCCAGGGGGCGTGCCGAAGGTCTCGACGATCTCCGACTCGGTGGCAAAGCGGAACTCGGCCAGGCCGGCCACCTTGGTGGCCTTGATCTCATTGAGCTCGTGATCGCCGCGCAGCAGCAGCAGCCAGATCTGCGAACCGGCCTCGCTGTCGGTGGCCAGCACGATCGACTTGACCGTGCGCGCCAGCGGAATGCCAAGCAGTTCGGCCACTTGCTCGCACTTGGCCTTGCCCGGGGTGGGCGTATTGACCATGTCTTCGGCCGGCGTGGCGCGCTGCGCCAGCAGCGGCAGGGCTTCGGCCGCTTCCATGTTGGCGGCGTAGTCCGAGGTGGGGCAATAGACGACGGCGTCTTCGCCGGTATCGGCGATCACATGGAACTCGTGCGAGCCGGAGCCGCCGATGGCGCCGTTATCCGCCGCCACGGCACGGAATTCCAGGCCAAAGCGCTGGAAGATGCGCACGTAGGCGTTGAACATCTTGTCGTAGGAGACCTTCAGCCCCGCCGCGTCGCGGTCGAAGGAGTAGGCGTCCTTCATGGTGAATTCGCGCCCGCGCATGATGCCGAAGCGCGGCCGGCGTTCGTCGCGGAACTTGGTCTGGATCTGGTAGAAGTTGACCGGCAGCTGCTTGTAGCTGCGGATTTCGCTGCGGGCGATATCCGTCACCACCTCTTCGGAGGTGGGCTGCACGGCAAAATCGCGCTCGTTGCGATCCTTCAGGCGCAGCAGTTCCGGGCCCATCTTGTCCCAGCGGCCGGTTTCCTGCCACAGCTCGGCCGGCTGGATCACCGGCATCGACAGCTCGACCGCGCCGGCGCGGTTCATTTCCTCGCGCACGATGGCCTCCACCTTGCGGATCACCCGCAGGCCCACCGGCATGTAGTTATAGATGCCCGCGCCGAGCTTCTTGATCATGCCGGCGCGCATCATCAGTTTGTGCGACACGATTTCCGCGTCGGAGGGGGCTTCCTTGAGGGTGGAAATGAAGAATTGCGAGGCTTTCATCCGTTGCTTTCTCGTGAGGCCATGCCCGCCCCGGCGGGTTCCGGGTGCGGGATGGCGCGAATCCATTGCGCGTGCGCCTGATGCGGCGCTTTCTGCTCGGGGAAAACCAGCACCCCGTTGCACAAAGCCCCATTACGCGCTTCCTTTATAATCGACGTAATTCTAAAGGATTCGAGGTGCAGTCATGCTCGATCGTGAAGGCTTTCGCCCGAACGTCGGCATCATCCTCATCAACGCACGGAACGAGGTGTTCTGGGGCAAGCGTATCGGCGAACATTCGTGGCAGTTTCCGCAAGGCGGCATCAAATACGGCGAAACGCCGGAACAGGCGATGTACCGCGAGCTACATGAAGAAGTCGGTCTGCTGCCCGAGCATGTCAGGATTGTTGGTCGCACGCGCGACTGGCTGCGTTATGAGGTGCCGGACAAGTTCATCCGCCGCGAAATCCGCGGCCATTACAGGGGACAGAAGCAGATTTGGTTCCTGTTGCGCATGGCGGGCCGCGATTGCGACATCCGCCTGCGTGCTACCGACCACCCGGAGTTCGATGCCTGGCGCTGGAGCCATTACTGGGTCCCGCTCGATGCTGTCATCGAGTTCAAGCGCGACGTCTATCAACTGGCGCTGACCGAGCTGTCCCGCTTCCTGCAGCGCAATACCCGCGCGCCGCTGAGCCCTTACGGCACGCATGGCCGGCACGGCTCCGCGCGCTCCGGTTATGCCCGCGGGGGGCTGGACGAGCATCCCGACAGCGTGCCGGCCCTGGCGCATCAGGACCTGGCCCGCGATCCGGGCCCAACTTCGCCGGCCGAACCGGCGTCCACAGAACGGAGTACCGATGATTGAATTCGCCGGCCGCGGCTTGCGCCCGAGCCTGCCTGCCGCCTGCTTGCTGGCGGCAACCCTTTGCCTCGGGCTGGTTGGCTGCGCCAGCAAGCCCACGCCGCAGCCGCAGCCGCAGCCAGCGGATGAGGCCGAGAACTACACGCCGCCGAAGAAGGAATGGAGCATACTCGACCCCTTCGCCCCGAAGGACTTCAAGGAAGTCGAGGTCCCGCTGCCGGCATTGCCGCGCGATGCGGACCTGATCACGTTCGAGGTCAGCCCCGCAGGCAACTTCAATTTCGCGGTGGACGCAAAGTCGGTGTCCGTGGGCGCGGATGGCGCGGTGCGCTATACCGCGGTCGTTACAGGTGCAAGCGGCATGCGCAACGTCAGCTTTGAAGCCGTGCGCTGTGACACGTTCCAGCGCAAGATGTACGCCACCTTGCCCAAGGGGGCGACCGACTGGGTGCGCAACCGCAGCGACGACCGCGAAGGCTGGACCCAGCTGGCCGGTATCTCGCGCAACAACTACGCTGGCACGCTGGCCAAGGATTTCATGTGCGAGGGCCGCGGGGCGGCCGGCACGGCACAGGAGATCGTCAGGGACTTGCGTGGCGAGGCGCCGCGCAAGAGCGCGATCCAGCGCTGAGAACGCATGCGGCGCGGTAGTAGGGCGCCGTATCAAACACAAAGGGCTGCCTGGGCAGCCCTTTGTGTTTGTTGCCGCGCGCTTCGCGCCATTCAGACCAGCACGAGATTGTCCCGGTGGATCAGTTCGTGCTCATTCTGGTGGCCCAGCACACGTTCGATCTCGGACGACGGCTTGCGCGCGATCAGCTTTGCCTCTGAACTGGAATAGTTGGTGATGCCGCGAGCCACCTCATGCCCGGCGGCGTCGATGCAGGCGATGACTTCGCCGCGCGCAAACTCGCCCTGCACTTCCACCACGCCGATCGGCAACAGGGACTTGCCGCCGCTGGTGAGTTTGTCGACCGCGCCAGCGTCGATCACCACCCGCCCGCGCAGTTGCAGGTGATCCGCCATCCACTGCTTGCGCGCGGTAAGACGTCCGGTCGGTGCCAGCAATTGCGTGCCGATGCCTTCACCGCCAGCCAGCCGTTCGAGCACATTGGCTTCGCGTCCCGACGCGATCACGGTGTGCGCGCCCGACTTGGCGGCGCGCTTGGCGGCCAGGATCTTGGTCAGCATGCCGCCGCGCCCGATCGACGTGCCGGCGCCGCCGGCCATGGCTTCCAGCTCCAGCGCGCCGGCCAGCGCCTCATCCACGAATTCGGCCTGGGGATTGCTGCGCGGATCGGCGGTATAGAGGCCACGCTGGTCGGTCAGGATCACCAGCGCATCGCCTTCGATCAGATTGGTGACCAGGGCGCCCAGAGTGTCGTTGTCGCCGAACTTGATTTCGTCGGTGACCACGGTGTCGTTCTCGTTGATGATGGGCACGACGCCTAGCGACAGCAGGGTCAGCAGGGTCGAGCGCGCATTGAGGTAGCGCTCGCGGTCAGCCAGGTCGGCGTGGGTCAGCAGGACCTGGGCGGTGCGGATGCCGTAGCGGCCGAACTGGCTCTCGTAGACCTGGGCCAAGCCCATCTGGCCCACCGCGGCGGCGGCCTGCAATTCGTGGATTTCCTTGGGGCGCCGTACCCAGCCCAGCCGCTGCATGCCCTCGGCAATGGCGCCAGAGCTGACCAGCACGACTTCCTTGCCGGCCATGCGCAGCTTGGCGATCTGCGCCGCCCAGCGGGCGATGGCCTCGTGATCGAGACCCTTGCCGTCGTTGGTCACCAGGCTGGACCCAACCTTGACGACGATACGTTTTGCCTGGGCGATGACCGATTGCATGGAGAGAATCCTGTCTGCTGGGTACTGTCGTTTTTTGGCGGGCGAGCGCATCGTCTCGCCCTGGTGCCGGGCTGCCTGTCTGGCCCCCCGGCTTAGTTCTGCTCGCCGCCGGACTGGTCAACGTTGTGCAGCCGCTCATCCAGGCGGATGTCCGGCTCCGCCAGCGCGGCCACTTCCTCGGCCTTGATCGCGGCCAGGTGATCCTTGATCGCGTAGATCAGTTCGCGGCAACCTTCGCCGGTCAGGGCGGAGATGCGGAACACCGGGCCCTTCCACTTGTAGCGCTTGACGAAGTCCTTGACGCGCGCCTCGCGCTCTTCGTCAGGCACCACGTCCAGCTTGTTGAGCACCAGCCAGCGCGGTTTTTCGTAAAGGCTTTCGTCGTACTTCTTCAGCTCGTTGACGATGGCGCGGGCTTCGGCCACCGGGTCCACGCTTTCGTCGAACGGCGCCAGGTCGACGATATGCAGCAGCAGCCCCGTGCGCTGCAAGTGGCGCAGGAACTGGTGGCCCAGCCCGGCGCCTTCCGCCGCGCCCTCGATCAAGCCGGGGATGTCAGCCACCACGAAGGACTGCTCGTGATCGACCCGCACCACGCCCAGGTTGGGATGCAGCGTGGTGAAGGGGTAGTCCGCCACCTTCGGGCGCGCATTGGAGATGTGCGAGATAAAGGTCGACTTGCCGGCATTGGGCATGCCCAGCAGGCCCACGTCGGCCAGCACCTTCAGCTCCAGCTTGATCATGCGGCGCTCGCCGGGCTTGCCGTCCACCTGCTGGCGCGGCGCGCGGTTGGTACTGGACTTGAAGTGCAGGTTGCCCCAGCCGCCCAGGCCACCCTGGGCCAGGCAGACGCTCTGGCCATGCTCGGTCAGGTCGGCGATCAGGTCGCCGGAATCCATGTCCAGGATCTGCGTGCCGACCGGCATGCGCAGCTTCACGTCCTCGCCGCCCGCGCCGTAGCAGTCGGCGCCGCGGCCGTTCTCGCCGTTGCGCGCCACATGCTTCTTGGCATAGCGGAAGTCAATCAGGGTATTGATGTTGCGGTCTGCCACCGCATAGACGCTGCCGCCGTCGCCGCCGTCGCCACCGTCCGGGCCACCGAAGGGCACAAATTTCTCGCGCCGCATCGATGCGCTGCCATTGCCGCCGTTGCCGGCGATGACTTCAATTCTGGCTTCGTCGATGAACTTCATGATGACCTTCCGTGGTGGAGCGGCCGCAGCGCGTGCCCGGCCAGGATGGCGGGGCCGCGCGCTCGGCGGATGGCGACACTGATATTGTCGCCAGAAACGAAAAAGCCCCGCAAGTACTGCGGGGCCTTCATGCTGCAAAGGCTGTGATCAGACTGCCGGAACGACGCTGACCTGCTGCTTCTTGGCAGCGCCCTTGACGGCGAACTGCACGTGACCGTCGACCAGGGCAAAGAGGGTGTGATCCTTGCCAATGCCAACGTTCTCGCCCGGGTGCACGCGGGTACCGCGCTGACGCACGATGATGCTGCCGGCGTTAATGGCCTGGCCACCAAACACCTTGACGCCCAGACGCTTCGATTCGGAATCGCGGCCGTTCCGTGTGGAACCGCCGCCCTTTTTCTGTGCCATGACTAACTCCTGTCGCTTTACTTTACCTAGTTACGCTTGAATTCGATTTCGATGAGGACTGAGCGCGGGCTCAGGCAACGATCGCTTCGATGCGCAGCTCGGTGTAATTTTGACGATGGCCTTGACGCTTTTGATAGTGCTTGCGACGGCGCATCTTGAAGATCTTCACCTTATCGTGACGACCTTGGGAGATAACGGTAGCCTTGACGGAAGCCCCGCTAACCAGCGGCGTACCAAACTTGATTTGGTCGCCTGCGCCCACTGCGAGCACCTGGTCGAGCGTGATTTCTGCGCCAATGTCTGCCGGTATCTGTTCTACTTTAAGTTTTTCGCCAGCAGCAACCTTATATTGCTTGCCGCCGGTTTTTACGACCGCGTACATTGTCGAACCTCTCGATGTGAAATAAAACGCCGAAAACCAACGCCGGCGCGCCCTTGCGTCCGTTTCATCCCGCCGCCGCCGATCCTGGGATCAGCCGCAAGCTAGGAAAACAGACAAGCCGGACGGCCCAATTGGCCCGGTTATCTCCCGCCAGCGCACCCGCAGACAACACAAAGCGGCCGGAGGAAACCCACGATTCTATACCAAAGCCAGGAAAAGTACAAAGAAAACAGACACATAGCCTGCCCGGCGGCGTCCGGCGCCGCCTGAGGCACTTCTCCGCCCGCCTGGGTCAGATCAGGTCCGCCAGCAAAAAACCGGCCAGGGCGGCGAAAGCTGCCCACAGCGCAGTGCGGCGCAAGCGGCGGCTTGAGGAGGAATGTTGCTGGGTCATGCCCGCATTATAGGTTGCCCCAGCGGCCGCGGCCGCGCTCTTCCTGGCAAGGCTGCGACACCGCTGCACCCTCCGTTTGGGGGACATACATACACCCGCATCGCTTATAATCGGCGGGTTTTGCGTAACGGTGAACATCTTGTCCCAGTC
>NZ_JBFTNE010000019.1:0-83330 GCF_056397325.1 Cupriavidus sp. 05N39 | reverse complement strand
CTGCTGTTCGACCTCAACGATTTCGACGAGACCAGCCTCGGGCCCTGGGAATGGGACCTGAAGCGGCTTACCGCCAGCTTCGTGGTGGCGGGCCGGCATCTGCGCCACAAGCGGGGYGTGATCGACGACCTGGTCTATCGGGTCGTGCGTAGCTATCAGGAGCGGATGGCCACCTATGCCGGGATGGGCATCCTCGACACCTGGTACGACTGCATTACCTTCGAGCGCCTGATGGCCGAGACGCCTTCACCGCAGATCCGCCAGCGCCTGGAGCGCGGGATAGCGCGCGCGACCAAGCGCGCCAGCGAGGCGCTGTTGCCGAAGCTGTCGGAGCGGGTTGGCGAGCGCTGGGTTATCCGCGACGCACCGCCGGCCATCTTCCATCTACACGGCCAGAACACGCTGTTCTCCCCCGACGACGACTGGATGAAGATCGACGACGCCGGAAAGGCGCTCGACAAGTCTTTCGAGGCGTACCTGGGCACCCTGTCGCCCGACCGGCGCCAGTTGCTCAGCCATTTCACGCGCCACGATGCCGCCTTCAAGGTGGTGGGGGTGGGCAGCGTCGGCACGCGCTGCCTGATCATCCTGATGATCGACAAGCACGGCAAGCCGCTGTTCCTGCAAAGCAAGCAGGCCACACAGTCAGTAGTGGCGTGCTATTTCAAGTCGCCGCCGGTGATGCATGAAGGCCGGCGTGTGGTGGAGGGCCAGCGGCTGATGCAGGCGGCCAGCGACGTGTTCCTTGGCTGGAACAACGGGCCGTCCGGCCGGCATTTCTACATGCGGCAACTGCGCGACATGAAGCTGTCGCCCGCGATCGAGCTGATGGATCATGAATTGCTGGCCAGGTTCGCGGCGCTGTGCGGCTGGGTGCTGGCGCGGGCCCATGCCAAGGCCAGCGGGATGGCGCTGGAGATCAGCGGCTACCTTGGCAATAGCGATGCGATGGCCGATGCGCTGTTGGGGTATTCGAACGCGTATGCGGATCAGGTCGAGCGCGACTACGACGTGTTTGTCGGTGCCTGCCGCTCTGGCCGGCTGGAGGCGCGCACGGATGAAGACATCGCCGCGGATTTTCAAATCTAGGCGCTCGCCGAAATCCGCGGATCGAGGAACACCACCGGGCCGATTCGAGTCCGGAGGGTGTCTATGTCGCTGATCAGCTAGGCTTGGGCGCAGTCGCGGTTCGAGATGACGCACGCGCCGCGCGGTGGGCATGGAGTTGCAGCGCCCGGTTCGCATCGGCCTGTGCGACGTGTCCCGCTTCCTGACCCGCCAGATCGACACGCGGGGCACCTTCCACCAGGCAGGTCCAGTAGCGGGTGCCGCGGCACCAGGTCCGGATCGCGTCGCGCAGCACCGACTCCGTCAGGCCAAGTTCCTGCGCGTGCTGGACGAGATCTTCGAAGATGCCGATCTTGAGCGCTACCTTCGGCGCAGGATTCTTCGGAAAAGTTTGCGGGAAGCGCTTTTGCAGCTTCGCGATGGCCTGCAGCACCGGATCCACGGGCTTCGCCGGGCTGACCGGAGCCACCGGACGCGCGCGCCGCGTCTTAGCCTGTGGCGCGGCCTTCGCTTGCCTTGCCAGTTGTTCCTTCAGTGCCGCCAGTTGTTCGAAGCCCATCGTGTCCAGCCAGTAAAAAAACTTGGTGCGATTGTAGCAGCCCTACGCGATTCACCTTGCCGCCCCCGCCGCGGYGGGAATCGGCCAAATCAGGCATCGTGGCCAGGACGGGCGCCCGTCACACTTCGCGCGTCCCCCCAATTCGGTGCCGTTCCTGCGTGGCTTCATGCCAACAGCGCTCCGCGCCCTCCCTGGCGGAACCCATATCCGCCAAATTTTGTTACATCTACAGAATGCTAAACCGGATATTTCTATCTGTGGACGGTAATTTTGGCGGTAGAACTGCCATCCACTTCCATCAGGCGCTTGCTGGGCGTACCTTTGCTGGACGTGTTTGTTTTCATGGGTATAAAATAAAATTCACAAACATGAAAAAATGATCGGTTTGCCTGTCGCCCTCCCTGGGTGGGGCGAAACTGGCAAGGAGACTGCAATGACATCCCCCTCGTCCTCGCCGACCTGCTTCGTCCGTGCCGAAGACGTGCCCGGCTACCACCCGGCCAACCATGTGGGTACGCTGAACCGCCGCATCATTGGCCGCGAGAATGTCGGTGCCACCCAGCTTGAGGTGATCCACGGCACCATCGAGCGCGGCAAGGGCGCCTTGCCGCACGCCCATCCCGGTATCGAGCAGGTTTGCTACGTGCTGGAGGGCAGGGCGCTCGCCGAGGTGAACGGCCAGTCGCGCGAGCTTGGGCCCGGCGACTGCTGCTTCTTCCCCGCCGGATCCATGCACGTGTTCACCGTCATCAGCGACGAGCCCGTCAAGCTGCTGGTGATCTACGCCCCGCCTTATGAGGAATCCCCGGATCGCGTGATCCGTCCCGCCTGAGCATTGCCCCGTCCCGGGCGGTTGCCCGCAGCCGAACGGACGTTCGTAGTTGAAGCCTGGAGGAGATCCCGATGAAACTGTCTTCCCGACGCCGCCTGATGCTGTGCGCCGCGATCTGGAGTGCTGCGCCGGCCCTGGCCTGGAGCAGCGCCTATCCCAGCAAGCCGATCCGCATGGTGGTGCCTTACGCGCCGGGCGGAGCCTCCGATGTGGTGGCCCGGCTGGTCTCGCAGAAGCTGTCTGAGGCCCTGAAGCAGCCGGTGGTGGTGGAGAACCGGCCGGGCGCCAACGGCATCATCGGCACCGACCAGGTCGCGCGTGCCGCGCCGGATGGCTACACCTTGCTGCTGAACACCGCCGGCGCGCAGACGCTGAGCCCTGTCCTCTACAAGGCCGGCTACGAGCCGCTCAAAAGCTTCGCGCCAATCAGCCTGATCAGCAGCATCGGCTTCGTCATGGTGGTCCACCCGTCGGTACCGGCCAAGACCGTGCAGGAGTTTGTCGGGCTGGCGCGTTCCAAGAGCCGTCCGCTGAGCTTGTCGGCCGGCAGCAGCATGATCGAGCTGATCGGGGAAACCTTCAAGACAACCGCCGGCACGCCGGATGTCGTCAGCGTCTCCTATCGGGGTACCGGCCCGCAGATGCAGGCGGTGGTGGCGGGCGAGGTCGACATGACCATCGACCCCTTTAACGGGATGGCAATGATCCGCGCGGGCCGGCTGCGCCCGCTGGCAGTGCTGTCGTCCAGGCGCTCGCCGGCGCTGCCGGATGTCCCGACCATGCAGGAAGCCGGCATCCAGGGCATGAACTTCAATTCCTGGGCTGGCTTGCTGGCGCCGGCGGGCACGCCAAAGGAAATCGTTACGCGGCTGAACCAGGAAATCGTCCGGATCGTGGCCATGCCGGAGATCAAGGCGCGCCTCGCCGCCATCGACTATGAAGCCGTCGGCAGTACGCCCGAGCAGTTCGCCACCATCATTGCCGACGACGCCGCGCGCTGGGCCAAGCTGGTGAAGGACACGAACTATAAAGAAAAGACCGCGCCATGAAGCGGCGGGGCTGCCGGTCCGGGTGTTAGTCCGGCCGTCGGTTCCAAGCCACCACCACAAAGCGGATCCATCGCAGAGGGATCGCTAACCAGAAAGAAGCAGGAGACAACACGATGCCAAGATTTACCACGCTGCTGCGCGCGGCGCTGCCATTGCTGACACTCGCCGCGGCGCCGTACGCGGCGGCGGCCGATGCCTATCCCAGCAAGCCGATCCGCATGGTGGTGCCCTTCGCCGCCGGCAGCGGCACCGACGCGGTAGCCCGCATCACGGCCAAGGAACTGGGCGATGCGCTCAAGGCCAACGTGGTGGTGGACAACCGTCCCGGGGCCAACGGCGCCATCGCCGCTGAAATCGTCGCGCAGGCCGCGCCTGACGGCTACACGCTGTTCATGACCACCAACACCACGCATTCGGCCAACCCTTCGCTGATGAAGAAGCTGCCGTATGACCCGATCCGCGATTTCACGCCGGTGGCGCGCATGGGCAACCTGCCCTTCATCCTGGTGGTCAATCCCAAGTTGCCCGTCAAGACGGTGCCGGAACTGATCGCCTACGCGCGCGCTCATCCCGGCATGTCGTACGCCAGCGGCAACAGCACCGGCATCGTGTCGGGCGCCACCCTGGGCCGCATGGCCGGGCTGGACCTGCTGCACGTGCCGTACAAGAGCACGCCGCCGGCCATGACGGATGTGATTGCCGGGCAGGTGCCGATGATGTTCGTCGACGTGGCGGCCGGCATTGCCAACGTCAAGGCAGGCAAGCTGCGCGCGCTGGCGGTGACCACGGCGCAGCGCAGCCGCCTGCTGCCGGACCTGCCGCCGCTGGGAGACACGTCTGAGCTGAAGGGGTTCGACATTACCTCCTGGAACGGCGTGTTCGCGCCAGCGAAGACGCCGGCGGACGTGGTCGAGCGGCTCAACCGCGAGCTGTCCCGCATCGCCGCCAGCAAGGAAGTGGCGCCGCGTTTCGAGGCGCTGGGGTTTGAAGCATTCGGGCAAACGCCCAAGCAGTTTGCCGGCTTCGTCGCCGGCGAACTGGTCAAGTGGACCAAGCTGGTCAAGGACGCCGGCATCCAGCCGGAATGAGGCAAGCATGAACTTTGAAAGAACCCCCGAACAGCGCGCCATCGTCGAGGCGGTGACGCAGATTTGCAGCGACTTTGGCGCCGACTACTGGTCGGGGCTCGACGACGAAGGCAAGTTCCCCCATGCATTCCACCAGGCCATGGCGAAGGCGGGCTGGCTCGGCATCGCGATGCCGGAGGCCTATGGCGGCGCCGGGCTCGGGATTACCGAGGCGGCGCTGATCATGCAGACGGTGTCGGCGTCCGGCGCCGGTTTTTCCGGCGCGTCGGCCATCCATATGAATGTGTTCGGCCTCAACCCGGTGGTGGTGTTCGGCAACGAGCGCCAGAAGGAGGCGGCGCTGCCGCCGCTGATCGCCGGGCAGGAGAAAGCCTGCTTCGCCGTGACCGAACCCGATGCCGGGCTCGACACCACTCATCTCAAGACCCAGGCCGTGCTGTCGGCCGATGGTGGCAGCTATCGCGTGGACGGCCGCAAGATCTGGATCTCCACCGCCCAGGTGGCCGACCGCATGCTGCTGCTGGCGCGCACCACGCCGCTGGAGCAGGTGGCCAAGCCGACCCAGGGCCTGAGCCTGTTCTACACCGCGCTGGACCGCAAGCACATCGAGGTGCGCGAGATCCACAAGATGGGACGTGCCGCCGTGGACTCGAACATGCTCTTTATCGACGGCCTGACGGTGCCGGTGGAAGACCGCATCGGAGAAGAGGGGCGCGGTTTCGAATACATCCTGCATGGCCTGAACCCTGAGCGCATCCTGATTGCGGCCGAAGCCGTCGGCCTCGGCCGCGTCGCGCTGGAAGCGGCGACGCGCTATGCCAGGGAGCGCACCGTGTTCGGCCGCCCGATCGGCCAGAACCAGGGCATCCAGCATCCGCTGGCGCAGGCCTGGATGGCGCTGGAAGCGGCCGACATGATGGTCTGGAAAGCGGCGTGGCTGTATGACCAGGGCAAGCCCTGCGGCGCAGAAGCCAATACCGCCAAGTACCTGGCGGCGGAAGCCGCCCACCAGGCTTGCCAGACCGCGGTCCTGACGCTGGGCGGCATGGGCTATGCGCGCGAGTACCAGGTGGAGCGCTACCTGCGCGAATCGTATATCCCGCGCATCGCACCGGTCAGCGCGCAACTGATCATGTGCCATATCGCCGAGCGCGTGCTGGGTTTGCCGAAGTCCTATTGACGAGGCGGCGGGACAATCCCGCGCGGGGAACCCGCATTCTTTCAGCGATGAAAATAATAAAGGGCGCCCCGCCGATGCCAGCGGGGCGCCCTTGTTTCCCTGAGCGAATACGGATTTCCACAGGTCTCTGTCTCTATAGCCGACCCATCACGACCAGGACCACAATGATCAGCAGGACCAGTCCGAGGCCGCCGCTTGGGTAGTAGCCCCACCCGGTGCTGTACGGCCAGGTTGGCAATGCGCCGACGAGCAGCAGGACGAGGAGGATAAGCAAGATCGTACCGATGGCCATGACGGGCTCCTTGACGAATGGATAAGCGTGAGGTGCTTATGGGATGCCTATGGGGTGCTTATGGTTGTTCTGTGCGGGCTATGCAATGCGGTGCGGACCGGGGCCAGCGTTACTTGCCCAGTTCGTGGCCGATGACGCCGCCAGCCACCGCGCCGCCGATGGTTGCCGCCGTATTGCCGTGCGACAGTTCATGGCCTGCAACACCGCCGGCCACGGCGCCGGTAGCGGTACAGCCGTTCAGCCCGATCAGAAGTACCGCGCCCGCGATGAGCGCGCTTGCCAGTCTCAGCATGTTGGTCTCCTTGATGCGTGGTGCCGGTTGCGTGACAGGTACACCAGCCATGCCTACAAGATAGCCGGGCAGGTTGGCGGCACCAGCGGGGCTGCCTCTGATAAGGATGTAGGAATTGGACGACGCCGCGAGCGCGGCGTCAGGGAGGGAGGCGGTCCAGGCGGAAGGGGAAGTCAGCGGGCAAAGGCTGCCCGCCAACTGTTAGCGCAAGCGCTTGATCAGCGCGGAGGTGTCGGCGCGGCCGCAGCCGTCTTGCTGCAGGTCCGCGTAGAACTGGTCGACCACAGCCGTGACGGGCAGGCTGGCGCCGTTGCGGCGTGCTTCGTCCAGGCAGAGGCCGAGATCCTTGCGCATCCAGTCCACCGCGAAGCCGAAGTCGAACTTGCCTTCGATCATGGTGGGGCCGCGGTTTTCCAGTTGCCACGAGCCCGCGGCGCCCTTGCTGATCACGTCGAGCACGACCTTCATGTCCAGCCCGGCGCGCTCGCCGAAGGCGATGGCTTCCGACAGGCCCTGCAGCAGGCCGGCAATGCAGATCTGGTTGACCATCTTGGCCAGCTGGCCGGCGCCCGCGCCGCCGATCCGGGTGACCGCGCGCGCATAGGCGCCCAGCACCGGCTCGATCTGGGTGAACACGGCCTCGTCGGCGCCGCACATGATGGTCAGGATGCCCTTTTGCGCGCCGACTTCGCCGCCCGACACCGGCGCATCGACAAAGTGCAGCCCGCGCTCGCCGGCGGCGGCGTACAACTCGCGCGCGACATTGGCGCTGGCGGTGGTGTGATCCACGAACACACAGCCTGCCGGCGCCGTGCCGAAAGCACCATTGGCGCCGGTGAGCACCGCGCGCAAGTCATCGTCATTGCCCACGCAGGAGCAGACCACTTCGGCGTCCCGGGCGRCCAGCGCCGGGGTGGCCGCCGATTTGCCGCCGAAGGCCGCGACCCACTGCTCGGCCTTGCTTGCCGTGCGGTTGTACACGGTGACCTGATGGCCCTTGGCGGCGAGATGGGCCGCCATGTGATAGCCCATGACACCCAGGCCGATAAATGCAACACGCATGACTAGGAAACTCCAGGACCCGCGGTGAGCGCGGGCGAATGTGACAAAGTGGGCAGCCCCCCCGAAGCCGGGAATGCTGCCATTCTTGCAATGCAGCGTCAACAAGCCTTGCCGGTGCTCCCGGTTGTCAGCATGCGGGCGATCGACGCGGCTGTGGCGGGAGCAAATTGTTGCACGCACTCGCGCGTCAGCGCCAGCGTGTAGGCCAGCGCCATGATCCGATTGTCGAAAGTCCGGTTGAGCATGAATTGTGAGGAGAGCTCCATGCCGTTGCCCGGCTTGCATAAGCGGACGAGTGCGCCCCAGCGGCCGTCCTCCACCGGCAAGATATCCACGTCAATCGCATATTCTCCCTCCGTGCAGGTCCAGGCGGACCCCGCGAGCCGCCGTTCCGCTTTGTCAGTCACCATGTCGTTCCTCCGCGCTTTTCTGGCGAGAATCCCCGCGCACCGGGCCGTCCCGATGCCATGACTCCCGCTTCCTGGTCCGCGGTCATTGCCACGGGCCATGACTTCCTTGCAGGCGCCGGGCTATTTGCCGGCATCCTGCGCATGTCCGCCAGCGGGCACACCGCGCAGGCGCGGCAACCTGCTGGCATGTTCGGCGTTGACGGCGCCATCGGGTATGCGTCCGCGCAGCAGGTCTTCCACCTGGCGCACGGCATCCATGGCCTGGTGTTCGGCGGACTGCGGCGTCAGCCCGCCGATATGCGGCGTAGCGATGACGAGCGGGTGGCGGGCCAGGGCGAGGGAGGGTGTCTGATCGTGCCCCCGCCCGACATCCAGCGCGCACCCGCCGAGATGCCCCCGGTTCAGCGCGTGCAGCAGTGCCGGCTCATCCACCAGATCACCACGTGAGGCGTTGATGAAGCAGGCGCCGCGCTTCATGGCGCTGAAGGCGCCGCGATCGAACAGATTGAGGGTGCCCGGCATGACCGCCGCAAGGCAGACCACGAAGTCGGCGCGCGACAGCAGGGTGGGCAAGTCCAGGCGCTCCAGCGCGAGGTCATCGACGTCCGCATAGGGATCGCTGACCAGCACCTTCATGCCGAGTGCGCGGCCGAGCGAGGCGAGATAGCGGCCGATGGTGCCGTAGCCCACGATGCCGAGGCTGGCGCCCCGCAGCTCGCAGCCCATCGCGGGCGTCGCGTGGCCCCAGTTGTGATAGCTGGCGCTGGCCCGGCTGATGCCGCGGCCCAGGTCGATCATCACTCCCACCACCCATTCGGACACCGAGGCGGCGAAGCCGGGCGAGGCTCGCGTTACCAGGACGCCGTGACGGCTCGCCGCCTGGACGTCGATCTCCCGTATGTCCACGGCAACCCGGCACACCGCCACCAGGTCCGGCAGTGCCTGGAACACCGCGGCGGGCACCGCCAACTCGCGCGAGGCGACAATGATGTCGCAGCCGGCCGCGGCGCTTGCCAGTTCGTCCGGCGCGAGCCCGGCCTCGCTGTCATTAAGCCTGAGAGTGGCCACCGCACCGAGCCTGGCGAGCGCGCGGCCGCTGAAGTACAGCGCACGCGCGCTGGGCCCGTGCGTCAGGCAGATCGTGCGCATGACAGCCGTCTTGCATGGCTTCGATACATTCCGCGTCCTCGCCGTCTTAATCAACACTTTAGTAAAACGATTTAGTAAATCGGTTTACAAGATCATAGGCGAATGCCTGGCAAATGCAAGTGGGTACCGGAACGGGCCAGGACGACGGGCTTTGTGGCGTTCAGCCAGGGGATCACCAGAGGCCTGCCTGCACCGCATCGGGTTCGGCGCAGGCAGGCGAGACCCCAGCGGCCCTTGCCCGGCCCGCCACCGCCTGCCTGCCCGGCACCGCTGCCAGCAAGGCCTGCGTGTACGGATGGCGGGGCGAGCCAAACAGCGCTGCGGTAGCCGCTTGCTCCACCACGCGCCCGTCCTTCATGACGGCGACGCGGTCGCAGACCTGGGCGGCCACGCGCAGGTCGTGCGTGATCAGGATCAGCGACAAGCCGGTGCGCGAGCGCAGGTCGTCGAGCAGCGCCAGGACCTGGGCTTGCACGGAGACGTCCAGCGCCGAGACTGGCTCGTCGGCCACCAGCACGTCAGGCTCGAGCGCCAGCGCCCTGGCCAGGCCGATACGCTGGCGCTGGCCGCCGGAGAATTCATGCGGATAGCGGTCGAGCGCGCTGGGGTCCAGTCCCACCAGCTCGAACAGCTCAGCCGCTCGCTGGCGTGCCCGCAGCGGGTGCTCCCCGTGAATCAGCGGTCCCTGCGCAACGAGTTCCCCCACGCGCCGGCGCGGGTTGAGCGAACCGAACGGGTCCTGGAACACCATCTGGATACGGCGGGCGCGTTGCCGGCGCCGCGCCGCGCCGCCGGCGAGAAGATCTTCGCCATCGAGCCGCAGGCTGCCGCGGTCCGGGTCTAGCAGTCCCACCAGACAACGTGCCAGTGTGCTCTTGCCGGAGCCGCTCTCGCCCACGATGCCCAGCGCGCCGCCGCGCGGCAGCGTCAGGCAGACCTGGTCGAGTGCATGGACCTGGCGCTGGCCCCGGTCGAGCCAGCTGCCGCTGCGATAAGTCTTGCCGATACCGTCGATGGCGAGCAGCGTGTCACCCGCCACCACGCGTGGCGCCGGCGGCTCCAGCGCGGGCACGGCGGCCAGCAGCGCCTGGGTATAGGGGTGCCGGGGCCGCGCCAGGATCTCGGCGGCGGGCCCGGTTTCCACCACTTCCCCCTGGCGCATGACCGCGATGCGGTCGGCGATCTCCGCCACCACGCCGAAGTCATGCGTGATGAATAGCACCGCCGTGCCTTTGCGCTTCTGCAGTTCGCGGATCAGCCGCAGGATCTGGGCCTGGGTAGTGACGTCGAGCGCGGTGGTGGGCTCGTCGGCAATCAGCAGGCTGGGTTCGAGCGCCAGCGCCATGGCGATCATGGCGCGCTGGCGCTGCCCGCCCGACAACTCGTGCGGGTAGGCGCCGGCGGCAGCATGTGGCTGCGGGATCTGTACGTCTTCCAGCAGACTCAGCACCTTGCGCGCGATTTCCGCCTTGCCCAGCCGGGTGTGGGTGCGGAACACCTCGCCAATCTGGTCACCGATGGTGCGCAGCGGGTTGAGCGCCGTCATCGGCTCCTGGAAGATCATGCCGATGCGGGCGCCGCGTATGCGCCGCAACCCGGCTTCGGACAGGGCCGTGAGCTCGCGGCCTTCGAACAGGATGTGGCCGGCGCTGCGCCGCACCCCGTCGGGCAGCAAGCCAAGCACGGCGCCGGCGGTCATCGACTTGCCGGAGCCGCTCTCGCCGACCACGCACAGGACTTCGCCAGGCGCCAGCGCCAGCGAGACGTTGTTCAACGCCAGCCCGCGATCGGCGCCGGCAGGCAAGGCGACGCTCAGCGCGTCGATACTGAGAAGAAAGGGCAAGGGTCCGCTCATGGGCGCTTCAGCCTGGGGTTGAGTGCATCGTTCAGGCCTTGTCCGACCAGCGACACCGCCAGCACGGTCAGCAGGATGGCGATGCCGGGGATGGCCGACACATACCATTGCGAACGCAGCACGCCGCGCCCGCCGCCGATCAGGTTGCCCCAGGAGGCCACGTTCGGGTCGGACAGGTTGAGGAAGGCCAGCGCGCTTTCCAGCAGGATGGCCAGCGCCATCACCACGCTGGCGTACACCACCACCGGCGGCAGCGCATTCGGCAGGATCTCGCGGAAGATGATCTGCAGGTCGCGCATGCCCAGCGCGCGGCACGAGTGGACGAAGTCGCGGTTGCGCAACGTCAGGAACTCGGCACGGGTCAGCCGTGCCGTGGCGGGCCAGGATACGGCCCCGATCGCCAGCGTCACGGTGGCGATGCCGGAGCCGAATACCGAAACCAGCACCAGCAGCAACAGGAAGCTGGGCAACGTCTGGAAGCCTTCGGTCAGCCGCATCAGCAGGTTGTCGGCCCAGCCGCCGTAATAACCGGCGAACGCCCCGATCAGGATGCCGATGCAGACGGCGATTAGCGTGGCCACGAAGCCGATCAGCAGCGATACGCGCGCGCCATGGAAAATCTGGGCGGCAATGTCGCGGCCGGTCTGGTCGGTGCCGAGCCAGAAGCGCGGGTCCTCCAGCGGCCATTGCAACGGGCGCCCGGCCAGCGAAAGCGGGTCGGCCGGGAACAAGAGCGGGGCGGAGGCCGCCATGGCGATGACCGCCAGCAACACCAGCAGGCCGACGAAGGCGGCCGGGTTGCGCAGATAGCGTTGGAGCAGCTTCATGCCTTGCGTTCGTGAAGGATGCGGGGGTCGAGCAGCGCATACAGCATGTCGACAATGAAATTGATCGCGATCACCAGCAGCGCGCTGATAAAGACAATGCCCAGCAGGGTGTTCAGGTCGCGCTGCACCACCGAGTCATAGGCAAGCCGGCCCAGGCCGGGCAGTGCGAACACGCTCTCGATCACCACCGAGCCGCCCAGCATGGTGCCGAACTGCAGCCCCGCCAGCGTCAGCAGCGGCAGCAGCGCGTTGCGCAAGACATGCCGCACCAGCACCGCGTATTCCGCCAGCCCCTTGGCACGTGCGCTGCGCACGAAATCCAGGCTCAGCACTTCGAGCATCGACGCGCGCATGATGCGCAGGTAGATGGCCAGGTAGATCAGCGCCAGCGTCACGGTGGGCAGTACCAGGTGCCACGCGATGTCGGCGATGCGCTCCAGCCCCTTGTATCCTGCGGCCACATCCATGTAGCCGCCCGGCGGCAGCCACCCGAGGTGGATGGCGAACACCACGATGCCCATCAGGCCGAACCAGAACGACGGCGTGGCATAGAACACCAGGCCGAGCATGGACACCAGCGTATCCGGCCAGCGGCCGGCCCGGCGCGCCGCGGYGACGCCAAGCGCGACGCCGCACACGGCGGCCAGCACCTGGGCACAGCCCATCAGCAGCAGCGTGACTGGCAGGCGCTCCAGGATCACCGCTGCCACCGGCTTGCCATAGATGGCGGAGTAGCCCAGGTCCAGATGCACGAGACGCCACAGGTAGCGGCCGAGCTGCACCGTGGTGGAGGCGTCCAGTCCGTAGAACTGCCGCAACTGGCCAATGACCGCCGCATCGGCGCCACCCATCTCCGCCACCAGCGCGTCGACGGTGTCGCCGGGGGCGAATTGCAGCAGCAGGAACAGGCCGCACAGGATCAGCAGCAGGGATGGCAGGCTGGCGGCCAGCCTGCGCAGCGCGAGCAACAACACACGCATGGCCGGCTCAGGCCGAAAGCCAGGTGTCATACCAGCTGCTGGAGGGCCAGCGCGGCGTGTTGTGGTCGTTGTGCACGCGCTTGCTGGTGATCGAGTAGAACTCGCGCTCCGTCACCATCCAGACCGGCAGCTCGTCGTTGACCTCCTTGACCCATTCGGCATAGAGCGCCTTGCGCCTGGCCGGGTTGATTTCCGAAGCGGCATCGTCGATCAGCTTGTCGACCTTGGCCGATTGCCAGCCGTACTGGTTGGTCCAGGGCGCGCCCTTGGGGCTGCCGGAGCGGTACCAGACGGTGGTCGAGACCGCCGGATCGCCGCGGTACTGGTGCCAGCCCGTGGCCAGGTCGAAATTCCAGTCGCGGTAGACGGTCGACAGCGCGCCGGCGATGTCGAGCTGCTGCACCGTGACCTTGATGCCCACCTGGGCCAGCGACTGCTGCACGAAGGTGGCGAACAGCGGCACGTCCTCGCCGTTCTGGATCGGCACCAGCTTGAGCGTGAAGCGGTTGCCGTCGGCGCCGCGCTTGAAGCCGGCTTCGTCGAGCAGGGCCTCGGCGCGCTTGCGGTCGAACGGGTAGGGCTGCTTGCCACCCGGATAGAAGGACGACGTCGAGGGGATCGGGCCGGTGGCCGGCTTGGCGGTGCCGTACAGGAAATTCTTGATGAAGAACTCCACGTCAATGGCGTGCGCGATGGCGCGGCGCACCCGCACGTCCGACAGCTCCTTGCGGCGCACGTTGAACTCCAGCGTGTTGTTGTACGAATTTGCCTCCAGGCCCTTGGTGGACACCTTGAAGCGACCGTCTTTCTTGAAGCGCTCGAGGTCGGCCAGCCCCACGTGCGAATAGGTGGTCAGCTGTGCCTCGCCGGTTTCGATCGCGGCGGCAGCGGCTGATTTGTCGGTGACGATGCGCCACACCACGCGGTCCAGGTAAGGCGTGTTCTTGCGCCAGTAAGCGGCATTGCGCTCGGCGATCACGAACTGACCGCGCTCATACTGGACGAAGCGGAAGGGACCCGTGCCGATGGGCGCGGTATTGGCCGGATTTTCCAATACGCTGGTGCCTTCGAACTTATGGCGTGGCACCACGTAGCCCAGGTCGCACAGCGCGCGCAGCAGCAGCTCGATCGGCATCGGGCGGGAATAGCGGAACACCGCGGTCTGCGCATTGGGCGTGTCGACGGCTTCCAGGTACAGGTGCAGCGCGGTGCCGTAGTTCAGGTGCTTCTTCCACAGTTCCAGCGCGTTGTACTGCACGTCGGCCGAGGTGAAGGGCTTGCCGTCATGCCAGGTGACACCCTCGCGCAGCTTGAAGGTAATGGTCTTGCCGTCCGGCGAGCTGCTCCAGCTGGTGGCTAGCACGGGTGCCGGCCTGCCGCTGGCGTCCAGGTCCACCAGCGATTCGATGATCTTGCTGGAGACCACGTAGACGCCGGTGGATGCGCGCAGCGCAGGGTTGAGGATGCGCTGCTCGCCGCCCAGCAGGACCGTCAGCACGCCGCCCTTGCGCGGCGCTTCGGCGGACTGTGCCAGCAGCGTGCCCGGCAGGGCGGCGCCAGCGGCAAGGGCGCCGGATTGGATCAGGAAGTCGCGTCGGGTCAGGGACATGGCTGGGGTTCCACAAGGATCGAGAAAAGCACTAAGGCTGGACAGCCAGCGAGTGTAGGGGGCGCCGCCGCGCGAGGGAAACGCGCTTTTCGTCTAAGCAAAGACGGTAGTTGGCTGGTGGCGGCGCTCGCTGCGCTGCCGCCCCGGCATGGCATCGGCACGCATAAGCAAAGACGAAACGCGCAGTTGGGTAACGGGCCAGGCTCACGTAATCTCCATGCGCTCCGGCCGCGGACATAGCCTTCCCATCCCATCCCATCCCAGCCCGCGCCCGTTCAAACGGAACCCTGAAATGCCGAACCTGATCCCGCTGCTCGACCACGTGGTCGTCAATGTCCACGAACGCCTGGATGACGCGGCCAGCCGCTATCGCAGGCTTGGCTTCCAGCTCACGCCGCGCGGCCACCATTCCCTCGGGTCGAGCAACCACCTGGCGATCTTCGACACGGACTACCTGGAGTTGCTGGGCTTCGAAGCCGGCAAGGCCACCACGGGCCGCGGCGACCTGCTGGCCGAGCCCCCGGGCCTGACCGGGCTGGTCTTCAAGAGCGCCGACTCGACCGGGCTGCACCGCGAGATACTGGCGCGCGGGCTGGAGGTGGAAGGGCCCCCGCGCGAGTTCACGCGCCCGGTTGAGCTGCCCGGCGCCACCGCCGACGCGCGCTTTCGCACGGTGCGGCTGGCGGCCCACCAGGTGCCCAACGGCCGCATCTACTTCTGCCACCACTTCACGCCCGAGCTGGTCTGGCGCGGCCACTGGCAGGCGCATCCCAATGGCGTGACCGGCGTCGCGGAATACGTGATCGCGGCAGCCGACCCGGCGCGCACCATTGGCCTGCTGGCGCGGCTGTTTGGCAGCGAGCACGTGAGCCAGGGGCAGCACGGGCAACGGCTGCGCGCCGGGGGCGCCTCCGTGGTGGTGCTAAGCCCGGAAGCGGCAGTGCGCCGCTTTGGCGCCAGCGTGCCGCCGCTGATCGACGGGCGCGACCGCATGGTCGCGCTGGTACTGCGCACGACGGCGCTGGAAACGGCGCGTGCCGCACTGGCGGCGGGCGAGGTGCGCGGTATCGCGGAAATCGACGGCCTGTTGGTGGTGCCGCCGGCCGAAGCGGCGGGTGTCACCGTCGCCTTCACCGAATAAGCGCGGACGATATCCCGATGGATTTCACGGACTTCTACGCGCCGGACTACACCGGCGCCCGCAACAAGTTCCGCGCGGCTGCCGATGCGGCCGGCGCGGCGCTCAGCGTCTACCCGCATCCGCACGCCAGCGGGCCGGCCGGCGAGCCGCTGGCCATCGACGTGGCGCATCTCGGCGACGCGCGCGCGCCGCGCCAGCTGGTCCTGATCAGTGGCACCCATGGCCAGGAAGGCTACGCCGGCTCGGCCGCGCAGGTCGCATGGCTGCGCAGCGCGCCGGCCCGGCAATTGCCCGCGGGGCTGGGCGTGCTGCTGGTGCACGGCCTCAATCCCTATGGCTTCGCGCACGGCACCCGCACCACCGAAAACAATGTCGACCTGAATCGCAACTTCGCCGCGCATCTCTTCGACGCGGCGCAGCCGGTTCCCGCCAATCCCGGCTATGCGGAACTGCATGCCAGCCTGATTCCGGCGGAGTGGAGCTGGGACAGCGTTGCCGACGCGGAAGCCGCGGCGCAAGCCTACGGGGCCAGGCATGGCGCCGACGCCCTGTTCGACACGCGCGCCCGCGGCCAGTACAGCCACCCCGATGGTCTGGTGTTCGGCGGCCACCACCGGGAGTGGTCAAACCTGACGCTGGAGACCATCGTGCGGGAGCACCTGGCGCATGCCGGGCGGGTCGGCCTGATCGACTGGCATACCGGCATCGGCGAGTACGGCGAACCCTTCTTCCTGTGCTTCAACCCGGATGGCAGCGGCCAGCAGGCGCGTGCCGCCAGCTGGTGGGGTGAGCAGCGCGTGCTCGGTGTCCGCCCGCACGGCCTGGCACGGCCGGCCTATAGCGGGCTGGTATTCCATGGCGTCGAACGTTTCCTCGGGGAGCGGCCGCTGGTGGGCGCGGTGGTCGAGTTTGGTACGCGGGGCAGCAATATGGGGCATGCACTGCGTCTGGACCAATGGCTGCGCTTCAGGGCGGAGCGCGGCACCGGGCGTTATGCGCAGTTGCGGGCGGACATGCTCGATGCCTTCATCCCGGTGGCCCAGCCTTGGCGCGATGCCACGGTGCGGCATGGCGTCGCCATCACCCAACAGGCCGTGGACGGGCTGGCCGCATGGTAGCAATCCGGCGCGCGGCTACTCGAAATACACCTGGCCCGAGCCGGTCCGGCTGACCGCGCGCTGGGGCGGCCTGCCGGCGACCACGATATCGCCCGATCCCGTCAGTGCCACGCTGGCGGCATCCGAAGCGTATCCGAGGATACGTCCCGAGCCGCTCAGTTGCGCATCCAGCCTTTGCGCGCGCAGCGCGCTGGCGTCCACCTCGCCCGAGCCGGAGATGGCGGCGCGCACGCTGCCGACCTGCCCCTCGGCCACGATCGAACCGGAACCGGACAAGCGCAGGTCGATGGAAGCCTCATGCAGCCCGGACGCCCGCAAGGTGCCGGCGCCGGGAATGCTGACCGCCTGGAGCGATGGCCCGGTAATGGCTACCCTGAGCGGCGCGGCCAGCACGACCGGCGCCGTGAGACCGATCGACAGCTTGCCGTCTGCAACGGTGGTCACGATCAGCGGCAGGATGTCCGCGGGGCCAGTGATGGAAACGGACGCGGTGGGCGACGCCGAAAATACCGCTTCGACAGGGGCATTGAGCCGCACGCTTGAAAACGCCCCGACCGTGCGCCGTTCGGTCCTTTCGGGACCCGTTCCCTTGGTGGCGTCGACGGAAGACTGCACCTGGCCATTGATGACGACGACACTGCTGCCGGAGGCTCCCGAGGCCGAGACGCCGCTTTGGTTGATGACAACGGTGCTTTGCTGGGCCAGTGCCGCGCCGGTCAGGCAGGCGGATGCCAGCCAGGTGGCGCGTAGCGTGCTGAAGCGGGTCATGGCGATCCTCTTGCGCCGGGTGGCGCCGGATGTTCCGGGAGATGCCCGGCCAGCGGGCCCGCCAGTAACGCCCTAGCCAACAGCGTTCTGGCCGGTCAGGCCGGCTTTGGCGCCCGGCGCACTGGCTTCCCGGTGGAACGTGTATTTATCCTTGCCGGTCCTCTTTGAATCATAGAGCGCCTCGTCGGCTTTGATGAGGGCTTTGGTGAGCGTGTCACCGTCCAGGTGGGCGACGCCAATGCTGATGGTTACCGGATGGGCCGAAGGCAGATCCCGGACGCTGCGGCACAGCAGGTCGATACGTACCTCCGCCTCGGCGCGCGACATCTCGCTCAGGTAGATGCCGAACTCCTCGCCGCCCAGGCGCGCGAACTGGCAACCGGCCATCACCTCCCTGATCTCCGCGGCAACGCGCTTGAGCACGTCGTCGCCGATATCGTGGCCATAGCGGTCGTTGACCTTCTTGAAGTCGTCGATCACCCTGCCTTTTCGTGTGCGGGGAAGCGTTCCGGGATGGCGTTCGACGATGATCTTACAAGGTCTCGATCCTGTCTGGCGCACGCCATGCCTTGTGCCCGCGGGCAAGCAAGTTACCTTCGCGTATCATCTGCCGTGACTTCAATTGTCTGAGGGAGATTCATGCGTGCCATCTTAAATTTTCTCTGGTTCATCCTCGGCGGTGTATTCATGGGCCTGGCCTGGTGGCTGGCCGGGCTGCTCGCCTTCGTTTCCATCGTCGGGATCCCATGGGGCAAGGCCTGCTTCGTGATCGGTAAATTCACCTTCTTCCCGTTCGGCAAGCAGGCTATCAGCCGCCGCGAACTGCACCAGCGGGATGACATCGGCACCGGTGCCCTTGGCCTGGCCGGTAACGTGATCTGGTTCGTCTTCGCCGGCGTCTGGCTCGCGCTTGGCCATGTGGCATCCGCCATTGCCTGTTTTGTCACCATCATCGGCATTCCTTTTGCCATCCAGCATCTCAAGCTGGCCGGCATCGCGCTGGCGCCGATCGGCCAGACGGTGGTGACAAACGAAGTCGCCGAGGCCGCGCGGCGGGACCAGGCACGCGCGCACGTGGACGGGCTGCGCCGTTGACGCTGCGAGTGCTCCTGGTGCGCTGAACAGGAAGTTCGCTTTGTGCAAGGGCGCGTCGCGGCAAGTTTCGGCGCCCGCGCTGTCACGGCATGGTTGGTCGGGACCGCGCTGGAAACCGGATGCCGCTTTGCAAGCCACCGCGATCGTTGGTGGGGCGGCGCTCACAAAATTTTCCGCGCGGTGCTCCGATGTGCCCTATCGCTGGCTATTCTAAAGATGGTGGTTGAACGCTCCGGCCAACCCGGTGTTCAGCCAGGAGGCCAGGGCCGCCGGGCCGCAGATGCCGGAGGCTGAAGATGGCGCTAGCGCTGAGTGGGGACGCTGCGTGAGCGTTTATCGATGGCGGTCGCGTAGGAGGGCATATGAGAACGCTGGGCTTGCTGTTCGCCACGTCGATGGCGATAGCGCTACCGCTGCATGCGAATGCAGCGGGTTGCCAATATGACATGCAGTGCAAAGGGGAGCGAATCTGCCAGAAGGGCCAGTGCGTTTCCCCCGATGACGATGAGCAGGATGCCGCCGCCCAGGCCTCCAGGCAGCCAGCTTCTCGCGCTGCTCCCGCTCCTGCCCCCGCCCCCGCTCCGGCGCCCACCGCAAGCCCGGCGCAAGCGCCCACCTCCGCCCGCATGGTGAAGAACGCGCCGCCCCCGCCGCCGCCGCCGCCCACGTCGGCTGCTCCGGCTGCGCAGGCCCCGTCGGAGCCGCGTTTTTGCTGCACGGTAGCCGGCCGGCTCAAGCCGTACAACAGCGCGGCCTTCGATGCCGATACCAATGTCGGCGACGCGTGCCAGGGCGTGACCCACTCGGGCAAGCCTGTGCCCGGTACCGCCTGCCAGTGACGGCCCATGCCGGAAAGCGGGGCGGCCTGGCGAGCGCTGATACGGACTTTCCTGATCAGCGCTTTTCGTGTGTACGGGAGGGTTGAGATGGCATCGCTGACGCCGGTACTAGCCTATGAGCGAATCCATGCCGACGCAGCCGGAGAATCCCACTTCGGGCCGGTTGCGATCGAGACCGTCCCCCGCCAGTTCGCTCCGCCCGCGCCGGCGTTCAACGTTTCGGCGTTCGGGCAGGCATCCCGCTACGGTTTCCTGCTGCTGCCTTGCGGGTGGCGCGGCGAACTCCATCCTTCCCCAATCCGCATGTGGATTGTCCTGCTCAGTAGTGAGATGGAGTTCGAAGCTTCGGACGGGCAGCGCCGGTCCCTCGGCGCGGGAAGCGCATTGCTGCTGGAAGACGTTACCGGCAAGGGCCATCTGAGCCGGGTGACGGGCAATGCGGCGGCCTCCATGCTGGTGGTCGAGGTCTAGTTGACCTGGGCAACCGCGCTCCGGCTTATTCCGCTGCCGCGCCCGGCCTGGCGTCGGCCGGTGCTGCCAGCAGCGGCGTTTTGCGCTGCGCGGGTTCGGCTGTTGCTACAGGCAGCGGCTTGGCGCCCGGCAGGCAGGCCGCGACCCACCCCGTCATCGCCACGCTCATGTTGGGCAGGGTGCTGCCATAGTCCGGCAGGAAATCCCGTCCCATCAGGCACCACTGAAACGGATCCTGACCGGTCATCGCGGCGAGCTGGCGTTGCAGTTCGCCGGTAAATTCGCCGTTCGCGCCGAACAGGATTTCTTGCAGGCTGTTGGCATACGCGGCAAAGTGCTCGGTAATCACGTCGGCCAGTTCCGGCCGGAACAAGGCGAAGCCCAGCGGCTGCGTTACCGCTTCGCGAAAGTACTCGCTGCTCTCGGCGACCGCGGCCCTGGCGGTTTCCAGGTTCAGCGCGCCGATCTTCTGGGCCACTTGCGCCCACGCGCCAACCAGGCCAAAAGCCATGCCCGGATAGGGCGCGGGCACTTCGATGACTTCGGAGTGAGAGGGGGTGGCCATAAGCGTCTCCGATGGACGATGCAACGCGTGCGAAGGGATTTCGCCGGTGGCAATCATTGCTTGCTGCGGCGCAGCATTGCGCTTGTCATGATAGGCGCAATCATCGGGGTGTCAAGAGCCGGAGCGAACTGCGCCCGCCGCGTCACTTGCGCGACGGGGCGGGCAACGCCATGCCGGATGCGAGGGCTCGCATGGCCAGCCCTCGGGCGTTCCGCCGCGCTTAGTTCCGCCGCGTTTACTCAGGCTTGACACCGGCTTCCCGGATCACCGCCGTCCATTTCGCCAGCTCGGACTTGATGCGGGCCTGCGTTTGCGCCGGCGTGGTCCAGGTGGCGATGGCACCTTGCTTGAGCAGCGAGGCCTTCACGTCGGGTTCGGCGAGGATCTTCTTCAGTTCCGCGTTGAGCCGGTCCACCACTGGGGCCGGGGTGCCGGCCGGCGCCACGATGCCGAACATGGAGTTGACCTCGAAGTCCTTCAGGCCCGCTTCGCTGGCGGTCGGGACATCAGGCAGCGCCGTCACGCGCTCGCTGGTGGTGACGGCCAGCGCGCGGATCTTGCCGCCTTTGACGTAGGCCTGCGCCGCCGGCACGGTCTCGACCATGCTGAGCACCTGGCCGCCGATCAGATCGGTCATGGCGGGGCCGCTGCCTTTGTACGGCACGTGCAGCATGTCCACGCCCGCCATGCGCTTGAACATCTCGCCGGCCAGGTGCTGCGGCGAACCGTTGCCGGCGGAGGCGAAGGTAATCGTGCCGGGGGTGGATTTGGCCAGCGCGATCAGTTGCGGCAGGCTGCTGGCCTTGACGCTGGGATTGACCACGAACACCAGCGGCACGGTGCCGACGATTGCCACCGGGGCAAAGCTTTTCTCGATGTCATAGGAAACGCGGCTCTTGTACAGCGCAGCGTTGATCGCATGGCTGGTCAGCGCGCCCATCAGCAAGGTGTAGCCGTCGGCCGGAGCCTTGGCCACCAGTTCCGCGCCGATATTGCCGGCGGCGCCGGCACGGTTGTCGACCACGACCTGTTGGCCTAGCGCGCTGGACAGGTGCTGGGCCAGCGTGCGGCCAATGACGTCGGTGGCGCCACCAGGGGGATAGGGCACAACCAGCCGGATCGGCTTGGAAGGATAGTCGGCCGCGGCGGCCAGGCCGGGGAAGGCGATGGCGCCTGCCAGCAACGCGCCGGCAGTGGCCAGGACGGAAAGCAACAGTTGGCGCCGGGGCGCGGAAACGCTGTGGCGAGCGGGGCGTCGAATGCCGGTCATGAGGATCTCCTGCGCCGGGTTGGTATGAATGGGAAAACTTGCGCTGCAGTGCAGCGCGGGACGCCCGGCTCGTCGCTACGGCAGAGTGTAGGGGGCGTCTCTTGATTGAAGAATCAGAAGTTTTCTATCGACTGATCTGAATTTTCAATTAAAGCCAGCGGATCCAATTTCCCATTGCGTCGGTATTGCCGTGCCAGCTATCATGCCCTCCTGGATTATCAATAATATTATTGGAGATAAGAATGGCCGGCTCCCAGGACTCCCCCAAGAACCCCTCTACTGCGGCGCAGGACCCCTTCGAGCCCGCGCATGACGCCGAGAGCGGGCTGGGCAAGGGGCTGACCAACTACGGTGACAAGGGCTTTTCGCTGTTTCTGCGCAAGGCCTTCATCAAGGGCGCGGGCTATACCGACGACGCGCTTTCGCGCCCGGTGATCGGCATCGTCAACACCAACAGCAGCTACAACCCTTGCCATGGCAACGCACCGCAGTTGGTGGAAGCCGTGAAGCGCGGCGTCATGCTGGCGGGCGGGCTGCCGGTGGACTTTCCCACCATCTCGGTGCATGAGAGCTTCTCCGCGCCGACCAGCATGTACCTGCGCAACCTCATGTCGATGGACACCGAGGAAATGATCCGCGCCCAGCCGATGGATGCGGTGGTACTGATCGGCGGTTGCGACAAGACGGTGCCCGCGCAACTGATGGGCGCGGCCTCGGCCGGCGTGCCGGCGATCCAGCTGGTCACGGGTTCGATGCTGACCGGCTCGCATCGCGGCGAGCGCGTGGGTGCCTGCACGGACTGCCGCCGCTATTGGGGCCGCTACCGCGCCGAGGAGATCGACGCGGCCGAGATTGCCGACGTGAACAACCAGCTCGTTGCCAGCGTGGGCACCTGCTCGGTGATGGGCACGGCCAGCACCATGGCCTGCCTGACCGAGGCGCTCGGCATGATGGTGGCGGGCGGCGCCTCGGCGCCAGCGGTCACAGCCGACCGCGTGCGGGTGGCCGAGCGCACCGGCACCACCGCCGTGGCCATGGCCCGCTCCGGCCTGACGCCGGACCGTATCCTTACCGGCAAGGCCATCGAGAACGCCATCCGCGTGCTGCTGGCCATCGGCGGGTCCACCAACGGCATCGTGCACCTGACCGCCATCGCCGGCCGGCTGGGCATCGACATCGACCTGGCGGGGCTGGACCGCATGAGCCGCGAGACGCCGGTACTGGTTGACCTGAAACCCTCCGGCCAGCACTACATGGAAGACTTCCACGCGGCGGGCGGCATGCCGGCGCTGCTGCGCGAGCTGCGCCCGCTGCTGCATCTCGACACGCTCACCGTATCCGGCCGCACGCTGGGCGAGGAACTGGACGCCGCGCCCGCGCCGTTCGCGCAGGATGTGATCCGTCCCTTCGATGCGCCGATCTACCCGGTGGGGGGCCTTGCCGTGCTGCGCGGCAACCTCGCTCCGGGTGGCGCCATCATCAAGCAGTCCGCCGCCGATCCGGTGCTGATGGAGCATGAAGGGCGCGCGGTGGTGTTCGAGAATGCCGAGGACATGGCCCTGCGCATCGACGACGAGACTCTCGACGTGAGGGCCAACGACATCCTGGTGCTCAAGCGCATCGGGCCAACCGGCGCCCCCGGCATGCCCGAGGCCGGCTATATGCCGATTCCCAGGAAGCTTGCACGCGCCGGCGTCAAGGACATGGTGCGCATCTCGGACGGCCGCATGAGCGGAACCGCGGCCGGCACCATCGTGCTGCACGTTACGCCGGAAGCCGCCATCGGCGGCCCGCTTGCCCACGTGCGCAGCGGTGACCGCATCCGCTTGTCGGTAGCCCGGCGCGAGATATCCCTGCTGGTCGACGACGCCGAACTGGCGCGCCGTGCGGCCGAGCATGAGGTGGTGCGGCCCACCGCCGAGCGCGGCTATCGCAAGCTGTTCCTGGCCACGGTGACGCAGGCCGACCAGGGCGTGGACTTCGATTTCCTCCGCGCCGCGCAGACCAACGAAACCGTGCCGCGCCAGTCCTGAGGGCCTTGTCATGGATCGACCAACCCGTGCAGGTACGCATGCGCAGGCGGTGCAGGGCAACCAGGACGATGCGCCCGGCAGCGGTGCGGATGCGCTGCTGGCCGCCGCCGCCATCCTCGAGGAAGACATCGTCTTCGGCTTGCTGAGTCCGCGCGAGCGGCTGGTCGAGGACGACCTGATGGCGCGCTTTGGCCTGAAGCGCCATGTGGTGCGCCAGTTGCTTGTCACGCTGGAAGGCATGGGCGTGGTCGAGCGCAAGCGCAATGTCGGTGCCGTGGTGCGGGCCTTTCCGGCGCGCGAGGTGATGGAGCTGTATGCCTTGCGGGAGGTGCTGGAAGCGCACGCCGCCAGCCTGATCGCGCTGCCGGTGCCGCCGGTGCGCCTGCAGGCGCTGGTGTCGGTGCAGCAGGAACACGACGTCGCCGTAGCCGCCGGCGATGCGCGCGCCGTGTTCCGCATCAACCAGCGCTTTCATCGCGAGCTGTTCGCGCTGGTCGATAACGCGGTGCTGCGGCAAGCCATCGAGGAATACGCGCGGCGCGCCCATCCGATCCGCTTTGGCTCGCTGGCGGCGGCGGGCTATCGCGAACGCGCCAGGCAGGAGCACTGGGCCATGATCGAAGCATTGCGCGAAGGGCGGCGCGAGGCATTGATTGCGCTGTGCCGCAATCACCTGCTGCCTTCGCGCGATGCTTACCTTGCGGCGGAGCGTGAACGCGCCGGCGGGCCGGCATAGTATTGATTCGCGTGCCACCAGGCCGGCGCGCCGGGCGAGGTGGCCGTCACGCCTCTCATACGGCTGCGGGCACGCCGCCGCCGGCCTGGGCCAAGTGGGCGCGCAACACGCCGACCAGAGCCGCCGCCGCCGGCGACAGGCTGCGGTTGCGCGCTGTCACCAGCCCGATGGAGCGCTCCGTCACCGGCGCGGTGAGCAGGCGCTCGACGATGCCGGACTGGCGCACGGTGCCGGCCGCGATCTCCGGCAGCGCGGCAACGCCGAAGCCGCATTCCACCATCGCCGCGATGGTGGCAAGGTGCTCGGCCTCGAACACCGGCTGGAAGCGGATCCGGTTCTGCAGGAAAGCCCATTCGGCATACTGGCGCACGCTGCTGGGGTGCGTCATCGAAACGTGTTCGGCGCTGACGGTGTCGGCCCACCGCAGCGGCCCCTTGCCCTGCGCCAGCGGGTGCTCGCCGGGAATCAGCAGCACGAAGCGGTCCGACATCATGGGGTCATAGTGCAGGTCGGCCTGCTGCGGATCGGCTGCTGTCAGCGCGAAATCCACCTCGCCGGCGCGCACCAGGTCGAAAGCGGGGCCGGAGAGCGTGTCGTAGACCTTCAGCGCAACCTTGGGGTGGTCCCGGCGATAGGCCATCAGCACGCGCGGCAGCAAACGGGCGGCCAGCGACGGCAGGGCGGCCACGGCAACCTGGCCGCGTTCGGCGCTGGCAATGCCGCTGACCGCATCGATGGCATCGCGGAAGGCCGCCTGCAGGATCGCCGCCTGCTGCATGAAGACCTCGCCCGCCGCGGTCAGCCGCACCGTGCGCGTGGTGCGGTCGAACAGCCGCACGCCCAGGGAATCCTCAATGCGCAGGATCTGGGTCGAAAGCGCCGACTGCGACAAGTGCAACTGCCCCGCGGCCTGGCGGAAGTTAAGGGTCCGGCCAAGCACCAACGTGGTCTCGACATCGCGCATCGACAGGTTGATTTTCATGGGATTGATCTCATCTGCCGATCATTTTATCCAAAAAATCTGATTCATCAATCAAAGCGGCTTGTCTACACTGGCGCTCGATCCCGCCAGACCGGGGCGCCATGACCAATGGCAAAGCGCTGCGTTAGCCATATTTGCATGGCAAGCGTGGTCACGCTGCCCCAACGACAACGCCCGACAGACAGTACAAAGGAACACCATGGCCGAAGCCCCCGTAACCTTTTCTCTAGCCGCTCCCGGCGCCACCCATGCCGTGGTGGTGGGCGGCGGCACCATGGGCGCCGACGTGGCCGTGGTGCTCGCCCGCGCGCACTGCCGCACCACGGTGGTGGAGACCGAGGCGCAGCGCGCCGCCGCGGTGGCGGCAAAGGTCGCCGCCAATCTTGCGGCGATCGGGCCGGCAGCCGAAGCCGGCCTGGCCGGGCTGACCGTGGCCCCATCGCTCGAAGCCGTCGACTGGAGCACCGTGGACCTGGTGATCGAATGCATTCCCGAGCGGCTCGACATCAAGCGCGCCCTGTTCGCCGACCTGGTGCAGCGCGCGCGCCCCGACGCCATGCTTGCCAGCAATAGTTCCAGCTTTCCGATCAGCGCCATCGGCGAAGGCCTGCCCACCCGCGAGCGCATGTTCGGCTTGCATTTCTTCATGCCTGCGCACCTGGTTCCGCTGGTGGAGGTGGTGTTGGGAGAGGGCAGTGCCGAGGCTGGCGCGGACGCCCTGATCGCCTTCATGCGCCGTTGCGGCATGGTGCCGGTCAAGGTGAAGAAAGACTTGCCCGGTTTCCTCGCCAATCGCCTGCAGCACGCCTTGTCGCGCGAAGCTTTCGATCTGATCGACCGCGGCATCGCTTCGCCCGAGGATGTGGACGCGGCGGTGCGCTTCGGCTTTGGCTTCCGCTTCCTGGCCGCAGGGCCGGTCATGCAGCGCGACCATGCCGGCATCGACGTGCACGCGGCGGCCGGCGCTACCATGTATCCCACCTTCAACAACTCGGCGGTGCCGGCCCGGTGCCTGACCGAGCGCGCGGCGGACGGCCGCCACGGCATGAAGAGCGGCGAAGGGTTTTACCAGTGGACGCCCGAGACCATCGCGGCCGAACGTGAGCGTTACGATCGCTTGCTGCGCGCGGGGCTAGACCTGATCGCGCCGGAGCTGCCCAAGATCCAACCCTGAACCTTTCAGTATCCGACTGAGGCCTGCCGGGCGACCCCGGCCACACCGACACCGAGTGCAATATGAGTGAACAAATCTTGCTGGCGGATTCGCCGCTGATCATTACCGTGGCGCCCAATGGCGCCTACAAGACCGCCGCCGACCACCAGGCCGTGCCGACGACCGCGGCGGCGCTGGCGGCCGAGGCGCGGGCTTGCCTCGAAGCCGGCGCGGCCATGATGCACATGCACGTGCGCCAGCCCGACGGGCGCCACTCCCTGGATGCGCAGATCTATCGCGAAGCGCTTGCCGCCGTGAAGCGGGAGGTCGGCGATCAACTGCTGGTGCAGGTGACCAGCGAAGCCGCCGGCATCTACCGCGCCGCGGAACAGATCGCGATGGTGCGCGAACTCCGTCCCGAGGCGGTTTCCATCGGCTTGCGCGAAATCGCGGTGCCGGATATCCCCGAGGCGGAACTGGGCGATTTCCTGGGCTGGCTGGCGCGGGAGCGGGTGATGGCGCAGATGATCCTGTACGACGCGGCCGATGTAGCGCGCTGGCAAGCGCTGCGCGCGCGCGGCCTGGTGCCGCCGGGGGCATGGTCGGTGCTGTTTGTGCTGGGCCGGTATTCGGCGGGGCAGGTTTCGTCACCACGCGACCTGCTGCCGTTCCTGCAGGCCTTCGACGGCACGCTGCCGTGGGCGATCTGCGCCTTCGGGCGCGAGGAGAATGCCTGCGTGACCACGGCCGCCGCCTTTGGCGGGCATGTGCGGGTGGGCTTCGAGAACAACCTGAAGCTGCGCGATGGCAGCACCGCGCCAGGCAACGCGGCGCTTGTCGGGCAGGCGGCGGAGGGAGCGCGGACGCTGGGCCGCCCGCTAGCCACGGCCGAGCAGGCCAGGCATATCTACAGCGAGATCCGCTGAATCCCGGCGATCAGCGAGGAGGCTCATGCGCCGTCGCTGAACTTGTCGCGCGTGCCGTTGCGGGCGCCGTCGGTGAAGGGGTCGCGCGCGCCGTTGTGCGCGCCATCGGTGAACGGGTCGCGCGCACCGAGCTTGCTGGCGCCCTGCGTATAGATATCCCGGGCCTGGCCGGTGGCGGCACCGTCAAGGTACGGGTCGACACTGCGCGAGGCGGCGCTGGCGAGGCCGGCGGCACCGGCCAGCGTGGTGGCAATGGCAGTGGCCAGCAGGGCTTGCTTGAGAGTACGCATTCTTTTTCTCCGAGGATTCAAGGGGGCGGCGACCGGCATGGATCGACCGTGCTGACAGTCTAAAAAGCACGCGCCCACGGCAACATGACTGGCACATGACAATGCTGTCATGCATGTCCCCGACCGCCAGGCCGGGCAGCCAGGTACTCAACCACTGCCCGCGCTATGCCGTGCGGTTGCTGGCCCGGCCTTTCGATTTCTCCAAATTCTTGCAATTTCGCGCAATGCCCGTCAGGACATCCAAAATATTGCGAAATCGCGCCGCATCTCCAATCATGTAAAGCAACGCAGCGCGCTGCCGCAGCCTGTCAAACGTGTCTTGAATGTGTCGAAAATCTCATAAATTCTTAAAAAATGACGTAAGCGTGCAATATCCGGCTATGCTTGCCGATTGTCGGGAACGCAGCACACCGGACGGGCGCCAAGGAGGCGGCCGGGAGGCCGGGGCAGGGAACTGACATGGCCGGTTGCCGTGCGTACAGGCACCATGGCCGCCAATAACATAAGGCCTCAACGGCCATGGAACATGACGCTTTACCAGATCAAACCGAAATTCCAGGCACTTCTGCGACCGTTGGTGAAGCACCTCGCCGCGCGCGGCGTGACCGCCAACCAGGTGACGCTCGCCGCCGCCGCGGGCTCATTGGTCATTGGCGCCCTGGTGGCCGCGCTGGCCTGGCTGCCCGCAGTCTTCCTGCTGATGCCAGTCTGGCTGTTCATGCGCATGGCCCTTAACGCCGTCGACGGCATGCTGGCGCGCGAACATGGCCAGCAAAGCGTGCTGGGCGCCTATCTCAACGAACTGGGCGACATCGTCTCCGATCTTGCGCTGATCCTGCCATTTGCCCTGGTTTCGCCTTTCGGCGCGGGGGAGGTCATGGTCTTCGCCGTCCTGGCCGTGATCGTCGAGTGCGCCGGCCTGATCGGGCCGCTGGCCGGCGCCAGCCGGCGCTATGACGGCCCGCTTGGCAAGAGCGACCGGGCCCTGGTGCTGGGCGCGCTGGGCTTGTGGGTCGGGCTCGGCCTGAGCCTCGCATATGCCGCGCACTGGTTGTGGGTACTGTTGTCGCTGCTGTCGCTGCTTACCATCGCCAACCGGGTGCGCCGCGGCGTGGCCGAGGCGGAACAGCTACGCCAGGCACGTGCACAGGCGGCACCGCGCGCCTGATCCTCTTCCCAACCCGTGGAGTGATACTACGTGGATAGTCAAACCAGCCGTACCCCCGTCGAGGCGCAGTTCGAAACCCACGATGGCCAGTCGCTGTTCTACCGGCATTGGCCAACCGCGGACAACGCACCGCAGGGCGCCGTCGTGCTGTTCCACCGCGGGCATGAGCACTCGGGCCGTATCGCCCACCTGGTGGACGAACTGGGCTTGCCCGGCCACGCATTCTTCGCCTGGGACGCGCGCGGCCATGGACGTTCGCCCGGCGAGCGCGGCTATAGCCCCAGCCTGGCCACGTCCGTGCGCGATATCCAGACCTTTGTCGACCATATCGCGGCGGTCCATGGCATCCCGGTGGAACGCATCGCGGTGGTAGCCCAGAGCGTGGGCGCGGTACTGGCTTCCACCTGGGTGCATGACTATGCACCGCGGATTCGCTGCCTGGTGCTTGCCTCGCCAGCGTTCAAGGTCAAGCTTTACGTGCCGTTCGCGCGGCCAGGCCTGAAGCTCATGCACAAGCTGCGTGGCAAGTTCTTCGTCGACAGCTACGTCAAGGCGAAGTTCCTGACGCACGACCTGGAACGCATTGCCAGTTATCAGCAAGATCCGCTGATTACGCGTCCGATCGCGGTCAATATCCTGCTGGATCTCTACGAGACGGCCGATCGTATCGTGGCCGATGCGGCCGCCATCACTGTGCCCACGCAATTGCTGATCTCTGGCGCCGACTGGGTGGTGCACCGCGCGCCGCAGGACGCGTTTTACGAGCGCCTGGGTTCCAGCGTCAAGGAGCGCATCGTGCTGGACGGCTTCTACCACGACACCCTCGGCGAGCGCGATCGGGCGCAGGCTGTGGCGGCGGCGCGGCGCTTTATCGTGCGCGAGTTCGAATCGCCATCGCCGCCTGTCACGCTGCTCGACGCCGACCGCAGCGGCGCTTTCAAGGAAGAGTCAGACCGGCTGGCGCGTCCGCTGTCCGCGGCCAGCCCGGCCGGCATCTACTGGGCCTTGACGCGGGCTGGCCTGAAATTCGGCGGCCTGCTGTCCGACGGCGTGCGGCTCGGGCACCAGACCGGATTCGATTCGGGCTCCACGTTGGATTACGTTTACTGTAATCAGGCGCAAGGGCGGTTTGGCGTCGGTCCGGTGGTCGACCGCAACTACCTGGACGCSATCGGCTGGCGGGGGATTCGCCAGCGCAAGGTGAATATCGAGGAACTGCTGGGCATGGCCATCGGCAGCCTGCGCGCTGCCGGCGCGCCGGTGCGCATCGTCGATATCGCCGCGGGCCACGGCCGCTACGTCCTGGAGGCGCTGGCCGCCAAGGGCTTCAATGGCACTGCCGCGCAACAGGTGCAAAGCATTCTGCTGCGCGACTACAGCGATATCAACGTCATGCAGGGGCGCGCGCTGATCCGCAGCAAGGGGCTTTCCGATATCGCCCGCTTCGAGAAGGGCGACGCCTTCGACGGCGACGATCTCGCGGCGCTCGACCCGGCTCCCACGCTGGCCATTGTCTCCGGCCTCTATGAACTGTTCGGCGACAACGCCATGGTGGCGCGTTCGCTGGGCGGACTGTCGCGCGCGGTGCCCCCCGGCGGCTATCTGGTCTATACCGGCCAGCCCTGGCACCCGCAGCTGGAATTCATCGCGCGCGCGCTCACCAGCCACCGTGCCGGCTCGGCGTGGGTGATGCGGCGCCGCTCGCAGGCGGAGATGGACGAACTGGTCCGGCAGGCTGGTTTCGAGAAGGTTGCGCAGCGTATCGATCCGTGGGGCATCTTCACGGTCAGCCTGGCGCGCAGGACGGCATGATGCTGCGCGAGCAGGGCGAGGACAGGGCGGGAAGGGGAGCTGCCGTGGCGCCCGCCGAGGCTCGTCCATGGGGCCTGGCGCTGGTCCTGCTGGCCGGCATGGGGGCCTTGTTCTTTTCCTCGTATGGTCTGGCCAACTGGCTGGCGAGCCAGCGCGCCGAAGTCCCGTTCTTTTACTTTGAATGGGAGCGGCGCATACCCTTCGTGCCCTGGAGCATCGTGCCGTACTGGTCGATCGACCTGCTCTACGGCTTGTCGTTCTTCCTGTGGCGCACGCGTGCCGAACTGCTCGTGCACGCCAGGCGCCTGCTGGCGGCGCAAGTGATCTCGGTGGCGTGTTTCATCGCCTTCCCCTTGCGCTTTGCCTTCGACCGCCCGCAGGCTGACGGCTTGCCCGGTCACCTGTTCACGTTGCTGGGTGGCTTCGACAAGCCGTTCAACCAGGCGCCCTCGCTGCATATCAGCTTGCTGGTGATCCTGTGGGTGGCTTACGCCATCCACGCGCGAGGCGGATGGCGCTGGCTGCTGCACGGCTGGTTCGTCCTGATTGGCGTGTCGGTGCTGACCACATACCAGCACCATGCCATCGACGTGCCTACCGGCTGGCTGGTGGGCTGGTTCTGCGTCTTCCTGTTTCCCTTCGGGCAGGGGCGGTGGATTGGCGGGCCCGCTGCCCGCGCCCGCACGCGGCAGCTTGCCGGGCGCTACRCCGCCGGTGCCGTGGCCGTAGGCGCGGTTGCCTTGGCGCTGTTGCCGGTGTCGGCGCTCGCGGCGCTGCTGCTGGGCTGGCTGGCCCTGTCCCTGGCTTGTGTCGCGGCGATATACCGGCAAGGCGTGCCTGGCCTGTTCCAGAAGGGACACGACGGCACGATGCCGATGGCCGCGCACTGGGTGCTGGCGCCTTATCTGCTAGGGGCGCTCGCCAATTCGCGCTGGTGGACCCGCAGCCAGTCCGGCGCCAGCGAGATCGTGCCCGGGCTTTGGGTCGGCCGTTTTCCCGGCGGCGGCGAACTGCGCCGGCTCGGGGCGGATGCCGTGCTGGACCTGACCGCCGAGCTGCCGCGGCTGGCAAGCGCTACGCTGTATCGTTGCGTGCCGGTGCTGGACCTGACCGTGCCGACGCAGGCGCAACTGGATGAAGCGGTGGCCGTGCTCGACACATGGCATCGCGACGGCCGCAAAGTGCTTGTATGCTGCGCGCTTGGCTACTCGCGCAGCGCGCTGGTGGCAGCCGCCTGGCTGGCAGGCCGTGCCGGCGCGCACGATGCCGGACAGGCGCTGGCGCTGCTGCGCAAGGGCCGGCCGGCCGTGGTGCTGGGCCCGGACAGCGTGGACGCGCTATCGCAATTCGTCGGCCGCCGGCAGGCGGCTGCACAGTCTTCAGGGGGAGCAGGCTATGTCGGTCCCGATGCATGATGACGAGCCCCTCGGCGTTGCCGCGCAGCGCTGGGTGGCGCACGCCGCGGTGGGTGGCCTCGACGGCGCGGCACGGCTGCTCTGGGCCGGGCTGGTGCTGGCGCTGATCAACCTGCTGCTGGCCGGCACCTTGTCGCCGGCGGGCCAGGTCTACCTGGTGCTGGGCATCGTGGCGGCCCTGTCCGGCGCCGTGCAGTTGTGGCTGCTGGCGCGGGTGGCAATCGATCACCGGCTGTTCGCGGCGCTTGCCGATATTTCGCAAAGCGCCGGCACGGACGAGATGCTGGGCTCGCTGGACCAGGCGCTCGTGCGGCTGGGCTGGGCCAGGCCCGGGTCCGGCGGGCGCTCCCTGGCGCAACGCGCTCGCGGCGCATTGCGCTTCCTTCACTGGGCGGGGGCGCTGGCTGCCCTCCAATTACTGGTGGCCTTGCTGCTACTGCTGCTGAGATAACGGAAGATGTGGCTTTCCAAACTGGTGGCACGCGCCATCATCCTGTTCGCGGGCCTGCTGACCGGCATGCAGGCCCGCTGGAACGGCTGCCTGCCCGCCGCGGTGCAGCGCATCTACTTTGCCAACCACAGCAGCCACGGCGATTTCGTGCTGATCTGGGGCTGCCTGCCGCCGGACCTGCGGCCGCTGACGCGGCCGGTGGCGGGCGCGGACTACTGGAACAAATCGGGCTTGCGCCGTTTCATCGGCAAGGATGTGTTCAACGCGCTGCTGATCGACCGCACACGCAGCGACCCGGGCAGCGACCCGGTGGCACTGATGGAGCATGCCGTGCGCCGCGGCGACTCGCTGATCCTGTTTCCCGAAGGCACGCGCAATACCACCGACGAGCGGCTCCTGCCCTTCAAGAGCGGCATCTACCACCTGGCGTGCGTTTGCCGGGACGTGGAGTTCGTCCCCGTGTGGATCGATAACCTCAACCGCGTGATGCCCAAGGGCGAGTTCGTGCCGGTGCCGCTGCTGTGCACCGTTACCTTCGGCAAGCCGCTGACCCTTGGCGCGGAAGAAGCCAAGGACGATTTCCTGGCGCGCTGCCGCGCAGGCCTGTTGTCGCTGGCGCCTGCGCTGGACTGAGAACCTATGAACCTTCCTCACCTGACCATGATGCACGAGACCTGGCTGCTGTTCGGCGGGGTGCTGGGCGTGCTTGTGCTGGCCTCCATCGTGACCGCGCTGCTGCGCTGGCGCATTGCCCGGGGCGGCCCGCATGCGGTGATCGATAATCTGGCCGCGCGGGTATCGGCGTGGTGGTGGATGATCGGCGTGCTCGGGGTGGCGTTCGCCGCGGGGCGGACCGCCATTGTCGTGCTGTTTTATCTGTTGTCGTTCTTCGCCTTGCGCGAGTTCATCACCATCACCACCACCCGGCGCGGCGATCACCGCGCCATCGTCGCCGCCTTCTTCGTCTTCCTGCCGCTGCAGTATGTGCTGGTGCATATCGGCTGGTATGGGCTGTTTTCGATTTTTATCCCGGTCTACGCCTTCCTGATCCTGCCCATCCTCTCGGCGCTGTCGGCGGAGACCACGCGCTTCCTCGAACGCTGCGCGGGAGTGCAGTGGGCAGTGATGATCTGCGTGTTCTGCATCTCGCACGTGCCTGCGTTGCTGACCTTGCCGATTCCCGGCTTCGAGGATCGCAACCTGTTGCTGATCGCCTTCCTGGTGATCGTGGTGCAGGGCAGCGACGTGTTGCAGTACGTGTGGGGCAAGCTGCTCGGCAAGACCAAGATCGCGCCGCTGCTGTCGCCGTCGAAGACGGTGGAAGGCTTTATCGGCGGCGTGGCCAGCGCCACCGCGCTGGGTGCCTCGCTGTGGTGGATCACGCCCTACGGCTCTCCCTGGAAAGCGGGCCTGATCGCGCTGGTGATTGCCTTGATGGGTTTCCTTGGCGGTCTGGTGATGTCGGCGATCAAGCGCGACCGCAACATCAAGGACTGGGGCCACATGATCSAGGGCCAYGGYGGCATGCTSGACCGGCTGGATTCCGTAGTGTTCGCCGCGCCGRTSTTCTTCCACATCACCCGTTACTGGTGGGTGCCCTGAGCGGAGCGTCCGCGCGCCGCCCCGTTCTCGCCCATTGGTCTCATCCATTCACTTCGCCATTCAGTCTGTCACCTTGAGTCGTCTTGAAGGCGTACGGACTCTTTACCGGTACGGCACCCGAGGTGCCCGGCCGGCAGCCATATCACCATGTCAAGCAAGCGCATCGAGCAAATCGTTATTGTCGGGTTCGGCTGCATCGGCCAGGCCATCCTGCCATTGCTGGCCCATGCCTACCCGGAGGCCGCCGTCACGGTGGTGGACCGGGCGATGGACGCGCACCGGCTGTCACTCGCGTCGCAATACCGCGCGGCGCCAGTGCATGCCACCGTCACACCCGGGAGCCACACCCGGCTGCTGGGCCCGTTGCTCGGGCCGCAAACCTTCCTGCTCAACCTGGCGCCTGCAGTATGCAGCCGCGACCTGATCGCGCTCGCGCAGGCGCACCAGTCGCTTTACCTCGATAGCGGCATCGAGCCCTGGGACTACGAGGACGCTGCGGACGCTTCCCCGCTCGGCAATTACGCCTTGCGCAGCGAAATGCTGGCGTTTGCCCACGGCCGCGAGCGGATGTCCACCGCGCTGGTCGCGCACGGCGCCAACCCCGGCCTGGTTTCCCTGCTGGTCAAGGCCGCCTTGCTGAAACTGGCGCGGCACGCGGGCATCCCCGGCTTGCCCGACGCGCAGCCAGCGGATCGGGCCGGCTGGGCCGCGCTCGCGCGCCGGCTCGATGTGCGCGTGATCCAGGTGGCCGAGTACGACAGCCAGTCCGCGCCGGGCTATCCCGCGCACGGCGAGTTCGCCAACACCTGGTCGGCCGACGGCTTCATCACCGAATGCCTGCAGGACGCCGAACTCGGGTGGGGCAGCCATGAGCCGGCGCTGCCCCCGGAGGGCAGGCGCCACAGCTACGGCAGCGGCGCGGCCATCGTGCTGGACCGGCCCGGCCATCGCACGCGCGTGCGTTCCTGGTCCGCGCTGCATGGGCCGTTCGATGCCTACCTGATCACGCACAACGAGTCGATCTCGATTGCCGAGTACCTCAGTTGTACCGCGCATGGGCAGCCGCCGTACCGGCCCACCGCCTACTACGCCTATCGGCCCACCCGGGCCACGCTGGCTTCGATGCAGTGGCTGGGCGAGCGCGACGCAGGCCGTATTGCCAGCCACCGTATCCTCAAGGCAGAGATCACGGATGGCGTGGACGAACTCGGCGTGCTGCTGATGAGCGGACGTTACGGCGCGGTGTGGCACGGTTCGCAACTCGACATACAGCGGGCTCGCGCACTGGCGCCGCACAACTCCGCCACCAGCCTGCAGGTGGCTTCCAGCATCGTCGCCGCGATGCGCTGGGCGCAGGCCAATCCGGCGCGTGGTGTCACCGAGTCCGATGCCATGGATCACCAGGCGGTGCTTGAGCACGCCGCCGGGTGGTGGGCGCCGCTGGTTACCCGCTTTACCGACTGGACGCCCATGCCGGGCCGCCGCACGCTGGCCTTCGACGAATTCCTCCTTGCCGCTCCCGCGCCCCTGGCCGCGGAAATTGCCCTGCCATGAAACGTGTTCCACAGACCCCGCGCGCCGACTGGCCGCAGCAGCTTGAGCGCATCGGCTTTCATTTCCACTCGCTCGACGAACAGAACCTGCCGCGCCAGGTAGACCGCAATACCTTCTTCTACTGGCGCGAGGATGTTGCCTATGAGTTTGAGGCACAGGAGATCGAGGCGCTGTATGCCGCGGCGCTGGACCTGAACCAGCGCTGCCTGGAGGCCGTGCAGCACGTGATCGACCACGACCTGTTTGCGCGGCTCGCCATTGCCCCGGATTTCGCGGAGCTGATCCGCACCTCCTGGGATCGCGACGAGCCGACGCTGTTTGGCCGCTTCGACATGACCATGGATGCGCTTGGCGTGCCCAAGATGTACGAGTTCAACGCCGATACGCCCACCTCGCTGATCGAGTCGAGCCTGGCGCAGTGGTTCTGGAAGGAGGCCGTGCGGCCGGATGCCGACCAGTTCAACAGCCTGCACGAAGCGCTCGTGTCGCGCTGGCAATGGCTGCGCCGCCATTACCGCGACGCCACGGTATTGCACTTCGCCTGCATGTATGACAGCCAGGAAGATGTCTGCAATGTGGAGTACCTGATGGATACGGCGCTGCAGGCGGGCTGGTCGGTCAAGATGACCGAACTGGCGGAGGTTGGCTCCGATGGACGCGGCGGGTTCTTCGACGGCGACGACCGGCCGATGGAACTGGTGTTCAAGCTTTATCCGTGGGAATGGATGGCCACTTCCGATTACCGTGCCGAACTGGCGGGCAGCGCGGTGCGCTGGGTCGAGCCGCCATGGRAGGCCGTGCTGTCCAACAAGGCCATCCTGCCGATCCTGTGGGACTTGTTCCCCGGCCATCCCAATTTGCTGGAGGCTTCGTTCAGCGAGGGCACCTTTGCGGGGCGCTCATACGCGAGGAAGCCCTTCCTGTCGCGTGAGGGCGAAAGCGTGTCGCTGGTGACGCCGCAGGGCCGCTTCGAGAATCCCGGCGAGTACGGCGAGGAAGGCTTCATCTACCAGGCCTACGCGCCCGCGCAGCGCTTTGACGAACGGTTCACCACGCTCGGCGTATGGCTTGTGGATGACGTGCCCGCCGGCCTGTGCGTGCGTGAGGAACTGGGTCCGATCGCGAAGAACACCAGCTTCTTCGTCCCGCATTATTTTCAGCAATCGTAAGCCCGGAGAAAGACAGAGCAATGGCCAGGAAGAAAGGCAAGAAGGGCGGCCAGCCGTCAAAATACGGCAGCCCGTACCAGCCGCGGGCAAGCGGCTCCAGCCGGTCGGCATGGCCCGGCCAGGCTGCGTCCGTCCCGCGCGGCCAGCGCAAATCCCGCTCGCCGGCCCTGTGGCTGATCGGCGCCTGCGCGCTGGCTGCCGGCGTCGCGGCCATCGGCTCATGCAGCGACGACGGGGACGATGAAGCCGTGACCGTGCGGCGCGCCAGCTACGCATCGCAGGCCGACTGCGAAGCCGACTGGAATGCACCCGAGGATTGCGAGAGCGTGCCGGTTGACGATATCTACGCCTCCAGCCTCGCGGATACAGCCGGCAGCAATGCCGGCAGTGGCAATGGCAGCGGGAGCAGCGGCGGCGGCCATGGCGGTGGCTATCATGGTGGGTATTACGGCGGCACCGTGGCCCGCTGGTACGGGCCGTACTACACCCAGTCGGGTACGGTCTACCATCCCGACGGCACGCAGACCCGGCGCGATATGTCGGGCGGCGCCGCGCGTCCGATGGGCGTGTACGACAGTAACGGCAGCCTCTCCCGTATCGCCGAGGCGCCTGGCACGCCGCATGCGACCATGGTGGAGGAGGCCACGCTGCGCCGGAGCAGCCTCGGGCGCGGTGTGACCGGCGGTATCTCGATGCGATCGGCCGCGGTCAGCCGGGCGCCGGTATCCTCGCGCGGCGGCTTTACCAGCCGCTTTGGCGGGTCCGGCCGCTCAGGTGGCGGTTGAGGCGGCGCACCGCGCGATTCCATTTCTTGCTTGGCACACGATTTGACCTATCCGGCATGCTGTATCCGATCCAGGCGGCCGGTACGAAATAACCAGGAGTCCAAATGACATTCCCGCTGCAGCCGGTTTACGCCTACCTGATTTATATTCTCGCCAGTTTCGCCATGCTGGGATTATTCCTGTTGGTGTATACGCGCATTACGCCGCACCGTGAGTTCGAGTTGATCCGCCAGGGGAATGTGGCGGCCGCCTTATCGCTGGGCGGCGCGGTATTGGGGTTTTCTCTGACGTTGTCGGCCAGCATCCAGCACAATGCCGCCTTCTCGATGTTTGTGCTTTGGGGGTTCGGTGCCTTCGTGGTGCAGGTGCTGGCCTATGTGCTTGTGGCGCGGGCGCTGCACGGCGTCAGCGAACAAATTACTGCGGACAACCGCGGCATGGGCGCGCTGATGGGCGTAGTGTCGCTTTCCGCGGGCATCGTCAATGCCGCCTGCCTGGCATAGGCGCATGGCGGCGATGGGGATACCGCTTGGGAAATGTCTGTGCCAGCATGGGCGCAAGACCCTGTAAAATCGTGCCCTATACAGGCGGCTCGATCCGCCTGGCGATCCCCCTTCCTCCGCTTTGCTGGCCATCCGCCGCCGGGAAAGTCAATTACGAAAGTCATGTCAGAGTCTGATGAAGCCAAAATAGCCGCGGCGACGTGGGTCCGTGAGCAGATGGACCTCCACGGCCTCACGCTCGACGATTTACTTGAAGCGGGCTGTTTTGCTGCACCCCCGGCGCCTGCCCCGGTGATGCCGGCGGCGACACTTGCCGTTCCCGCACCGGCTCCCGCGCCGGCAGCAGAGGCGGAAAAACCCGCGCGGCCGCTGTACCGCAATGCCATGGGGCAGAGCTGGGACGGAACCGGCGAGCGCCCGGAATGGCTGCAGCGCGCGGTCAATGCCGGACAGACGATCGACTTTTTCCGCGTCGGATAACACTTCCGGGCATCCCCCGGGCGCCAAGCCCGCCGGGTGCGCCTCACTGCGCCGGAGGCTGCACCGCAAGCGTCGTTATCGTCAGCACGCCGTTGGCGCGGACCACGATGAACTTCACCCGGTCGCCTTCCTTGACCTGCTCCAGCAGGGCGGGGTCTTGCACACGGAAGATCATGGTCATGGCGCCCATATCCAGGTTGGCGATAGGGCCATGCCGGATGGTGAGCTTGCCGGCAGCGGCATCCACCTTGCGGATTTCGCCATCGGTCATGGGCGCTGCCTCCGCCTGGACCGCGCCGGGCGCCCCGGCGGCATTCCCGGTGTCCGCGGGATTGACGCTATTGCCAGTGTCGGCGGCGGCGCGGGCCGGCAGGATGGTGGCCGCCGCCAGCAGGGGCAGCAGCGCAAGCAGGATCTTGCGGATTTTCATGGGGATGCCTTCCTCATTGCTTGGTATTCGATACATGGATGTTTAGCGCACGCTGACCTGTCCCCGCATGCCGGCGTCATAGTGGCCGGGCAGCAGGCAGCCAAAGGCGACGTGGCCGCCGCGCGTGAAACGCCACAGCATTTCTCCGCTCTGTCCGGCTTCCAGCGTGACGGCATTGGGGTCGGCGTGTTCCATCCCGGGCATTTTCAGCATGTCGGCATAGTGGGCTTGCAGGTCGGCCTCGCTGCCGAGCACCATCTCGTGCCGTAGCTTGCCGGCGTTGCGGACGACGAAGCGGATGGTTTCGCCGGCCTGCACGGTGATGTCCGACGGGCTGAAGCGCATGTTGTCGGTCATGTCGACCTTGATGGTGCGGCTCACGCTGGCCGGATCGCCAGGCTCGCCGATGGCGCTGGGGCCATCGCCATGATGGCTGCCGTGGTTGCCCGCGGCGAGGGCGCTGGCGCACACAAGCGCGAGGGACAGGGCGCTGGCGGCGGCCGCGGCACGGGATTGCATTTTGCGCATCTTTTCTTTCCTTGATCGTGTTGACATGCTCATTGGTGCGATGAATGGCTTGCGCCGGGCGTGCCGGCGTACTCGAAGGCAACCGTGCCTTTCGGGTGGCGGTACCAGCCGGGGTCCCGGTAGTCGTTGCGGCCAAGGCCGGCGCGCACCTTGAGCACGCTGAACATGCCGCCCATCTCGATCGGCCCGAATGGTCCCTGCCCGGTCATCATCGGCAGCGTGTTGTCGGGCAGCGGCATTTCCATGCCGCCCATATCCGCCATGCCGGCCTCGCCCATCGCCATGTAGTCGGGCACCAGCGCATTCATGCGCTTGGCCAGGTCCTTCTGCTTGACGCCGATCATGGTCGGCATCTGGTGGCCCATGGCGTTCATGGTGTGGTGCGACTTGTGGCAGTGGAATGCCCAGTCGCCCGGGTTGTCGGCGACGAACTCGATCGCGCGCATCTGCCCCACCGCCACGTCGGTGGTGACTTCCGGCCAGCGCGCGGACGGCGGCACCCAGCCGCCGTCGGTGCCGCTCACCTCGAAGCGGTGCCCGTGCAGGTGGATCGGGTGGTTGGTCATGGTGAGATTGCCAAAGCGGATGCGCACGCGATCGCCCAGGCGCACCGGCAGGCTGTCGATGCCGGGGAACACGCGGCTGTTCCAGGTCCACATATTGAAGTCCGTCATCTCGGCCACGCGCGGTGTATAGGATCCGGGATCGATGTCGTAGGCCGAGATCAGGAAGACGAAGTCCCGGTCGACCCGCATCTGCGCGGGATCCTTCGGGTGCACCACCAGGAAGCCCATCATGCCCATCGCCATCTGCACCATTTCATCCGAATGCGGGTGGTACATGAAGGTGCCGGCGTGCTTCATCTCGAACTCGTAGACAAAGGTCTTGCCGGGTGGGATATGCGGCTGAGACAAGCCGCCCACGCCGTCCATGCCGGCGGGCAGGATGATCCCGTGCCAGTGCACGGTCGTGTGTTCAGGCAGCTTGTTGGTGACGAAGATGCGCACCTTGTCGCCTTCGACGCACTCGATGGTGGGGCCGGGGCTCTGGCCGTTGTAGCCCCACAGGTGGGCTTTCATGCCGGGCGCGAATTCGCGCTCGACGGGTTCCGCTACCAGGTGGAACTCTTTCCAGCCTTGGCGCATCCGCCACGGCAGGGTCCAGCCATTGAGCGTGGCCACCGGGTTGTACGGACGGCCGGTGGCCGGCGCCAGCGGCGGCTGGGTGGCGGCGCTGGCTTGCAGCGCGGCTTCGGGCAGCACCGCGGCGCCGGCGCGCGTCACCAGCGCCGCGCCGAGCATGGTGGCGCCGGAGCCATGCAGGAATTGTCTACGGGTAACCATGGTCATTGTCCTTTGGGCGAGGCCGGAAATGCCGGGCTTGCGGGGGCCGGGGGCGCATTGGAGGAAGAGGGCGATGCGGGCGGCGGCGAGACGCCGGCTTCCGGCAGCCGTCCGCCGAGCGCGCCCTGGAGCTCGGTTTCGGCCACCCAGTACTCGCGCAGCGCGTCGAGATAGCCATTCACCGCGCCCACCTGCTCGCGTGCATCGGCCAGCAGTTCGAATACGCTGACCAGCATGCCGTTGTAGCGCAGCAAGCCCTCGTCGGAGATGCGCTTGCGCAGCGGCACCACTTCGTCGCGGTAGTGCCGCGCGATGTCGTAGCGCGCCTGGTAGCCGGCATAGCTCTCGCGGACTTCCGAGCGGGCATTGATGGCGCTCTCCGCCAGCCGGCTGGCGGCTTGCATATAGACCGCTTCGGCGCGGGCCACGCGGGCGCCGCCCCAGTCGAACAGCGGGATCTCGATATCGATGCTGTAACCCGTTTCGCGCGGCTTGGCGGTCTCCGAGTTGCTCAGGTAGCTCACATCGAGCACGCTGATAAAGCGCGTCGCCCTGGTCAGGCCTAGCGAGCGTGCCAGGCTGTCCAGCTGCAACCGGCCGGCTTGCAGGTCAAGCCGGCTGGCAATGGCATAGCCCTCCAGGTCGGCCAGCGCGGGCCTGGCTTTAGGCAGGTCGGGCAAGYGCTCGGGAAGCCGGTATTGCGCGCCGGTACCCCACAGGCCGAGGCGGCGCGTCAGCTGCTCGCGCGCTGCCAGGGCCTGCTGGCGCGCACGCGCGAGTTGGGTGGCGGCGTCGGCATAGAAGGCTTGCTCGCGCGCGTGATCCAGCGCGCTGACGTTACCCGCCCGCGCGAGGTCGCGAGCGAACAGCGCGCCCGTCTCGGCGGCATTCTTCACCTGCTCGGCATAGCGTGCCGATTGTTCCGCGGCGACCGCATTGACGAAGGCTTTGCGCGTCTCCAGCGCTTGCCGCAGCAAGGTGTCGGCCACGGCCAGCCGGGTTTGGGCAAAGCGGTCCTGTTCGATGCGGGCCGCCAGCGGCAGCACCAGCAGGTTCATCAGGCCGACCGAGATGGCGCGGTCGATCTTCAGGTCGTCGCCCTGGCGCTTGCGGCTGAAGGAAAAACCAGGGTTGGGCAGGCGCGTGGCCTGCACGTATTCGGCCTCGGAGATACCGAGTTCGGCAAAGGCCGCCTGCAAGCCGGCGTTGTTGAGTAGCGCGATCTGTACCGCGCTGTCGGCATCGAGCGGCTGCGCCAGCAAGGCCTGGGTGCGCTCGAAGACGGCGGCGCGATCCTCATCGGAGCGCACCCAGAGGGCGTCCTTGCCGAGGCGTTCGCGCGCGGCGGTGGCCGCGGTGCCGAAGCCGCCATCAGGGGAAAATCCGGCGCAGCCGGCCAGCAGCAGGGCGCAAGCCGCTGCCGCCAGCCCGGGCCGGAATGGCAATCGGAGAGACATGCGGCGCCCTTAGTGGTGGTGGCCGTGGCTGGCGCTCGCCTGCCCAGGCGTGGCAGGCTTGCAAGCGGGTATCGGCGCGCCGGCGCTCGGCGCGTCCTTGCTTGCCGGGGGCGCGACCTGGGCATTGGACTCCCGCCATGGGGCGATCGGCTGGGCCTGGAACGGCACGTAGCCGGCGAGCACGTTCAGTGCCGGCAAGGGCGGCACGGATGCGCCGGGGTCGAGCGGATTGGCGGCAGGTGCGCTGGACTGGGCCGGCGACAAGGCCGGTCCGAGCAGCAGGCAAGCCGCCGCGAAAATGCGGACGAAATGCATGACAACCTCAGTGTTCGTGGGTGGCGCGGTTAGCGGCGCGGGGCAAAACGAACGGGGGATGAGCGTGCGCTGGGCGCACCTCGGGTGTCAGCAGCGTGCGGCGGGCGGGCGGTACGAGGGCGAGGGAAGGAAACCGGTATAGGCGGCCAGGGCGGCTGCCGGTGCGGCATGGCCGTGGCTGGCCAGGGCGAGTTCAGGCAGGATCGTGGGCATGACCGCCCCGAGCGCACAGGCGGCACAGGCGCTGCAGGCACCACCGGCGCCATGGCTGGCGTGGTGATCCTGCAGGCTGGATTGGTCGGCGATGTCTGTCACGTCGGCCTGGTCATGCGCCGGGTCCGCGGCGTCATGGCAGTGCGCGCTGGCATGGCCGCCAAGCGCATCCTCCGCCTGCGATTTCATTGCCGCATGACGTAACATCATCGATGTCATGGCAGGCGAATCGGTCGGCAGCCCGTGGGATCCCTGCACCGACTGCGCCGCGCTGCAGACCATCATGACTGCCGCCGCGACACCCTGTGCGGGCAGCGCGATCATGGCGAGACATAGCAGGAAGGAGCTCAGGAAACGTTTCATCGGGGCAGGAGAATGGCAGCCGTCATTGTACCTGCATTGAAAGGTGCGGAAGCGTGACGCGAACATGACAAACCTGTCATCTTTTGCCGCGGGGGGTTTTCCTCGTATAGCGTGTCGGTCTTGCCGGGCCGCGCAATAACCGGCGGATGGCCGGCAGATGGCTCGGAGTGAATGGAAATGCGCATATTGATTGTTGAAGACGAACCCAAGGCAGGCGACTACCTGCGCAAGGGCCTGACTGAATCCGGTTTCGTGGTGGACCTGGCACGCGACGGCGTGGACGGGCTTGCCCATGCGCGCGGCCAGGAGTACGACCTGATCGTGCTGGATGTGATGTTGCCGGGCATGGATGGCTGGCAGGTGCTCCAGGAACTGCGGCGCGAGCGCGATACGCCGGTCTTGTTCCTGACCGCGCGCGACGAGCTCTCGGACCGGCTCAAGGGCCTGGAGCTGGGCGCTGACGACTATATGGTCAAGCCCTTCGCTTTTGCCGAACTGGTCATGCGCATCCGTACCATCCTGCGGCGCGGCCCCTTGCGTGAAAGCGAGCTGATCGAAGTGGCGGACCTGCAGATCGACACAGTCAAGCGGCGTGTCACCCGCGACGGGCAGAAGCTCGAGCTGACCTCCAAGGAGTTCGCGCTGCTGCAACTGCTGGCGCGCCGCAGCGGCGAAGTGCTGTCGCGTTCGCTGATCGCCTCGCACGTATGGGACATGAATTTCGACAGCAATACCAATGTGGTCGATGTTTCCATCCGCCGGCTGCGCGCCAAGGTGGACGATCCCTTCCCCCGCAAGCTGATCCACACCCGCAGGGGCATGGGCTACGTACTGGAAGAGGAGGCCCTGTGAGCCGGGCGATGTCAGGGGCCGCCTCTTGATCCGCGCCGTACTGCGTCTGCCGGCATCGCTCACGGCACGGCTTGCGTTGGCCTATGGCGCCGCCACCGTGGCCATCCTGGTGGCCGTAGGCACTTACCTGGCGAGCGCGCTTGCCGCCCAGCTGCAGGATCGCGACGAGAGCGAACTGGTCAGCGAAGTCCTGCTGGTGCGGCACCTGCTGCGCGAAGTCAGTTCGGAGGAGGAGATCCGGGCCGACACACATCGCTTTGCCGATCTCGCGCTGGGCCATGAAGGCCTGATCCTGCTGGTACGCGGCAGCGAGGGCGCGCCGCTGGTGAGCCTCAATCCGCGCCATGAACCGGTGCCGGTGTTGCCCGTGCTGCCTGCCGAGACGCACCCCGATAAATCGCGGCTGCACACCTGGTACCCGCGCAACGGCGTTGCTTCACGCGGCATCTCCGCGCTTGGGCAACTGGGAGATTCCGATCGCGCGGTCGAGATCGTGGTGCTGCGCGACGCAGGGTACCGCGTCGCGCTGATGAAGGCATACCAGACCCAGATGCTCTGGGCCACGCTGTGCGGCGCGGCGGTGGCGGCCGGGTTGGGCTATCTGTTGGCCAGGCGCGGCTTGCGTCCGCTCAGGCGCATGGCCGAGGATGCCTCGGCCGTCACCATGAGCCGGCTTGCCACGCGCCTCGATGCCGGGCAGGCGCCCACCGAACTGCGCGCGCTGGTGGCTGCGCTTAACGACATGCTGGCGCGCCTGGAGGATGGCTTTCGCCGGCTCTCCGAATTCTCGGCCGACCTCGCGCATGATTTCCGCACCCCCATCAGCAACCTGATCGGCCAGACCCAGGTCACGCTCGGCCAGAGCCGGCCGGTGCAGGAGTACGAAAACCTGCTGGAGTCCAACCTGGAGGAATACGAGCGCCTGGCCCGCATGATCGAGAACATGCTGTTTCTCGCGCGTGCCGACCATGCGCAGGTGGCCATGAAGGTGCGCGAGCTGGACGCGAGGGCGGAGCTGGACAAGGTGGCAGAGTATTACGAGGCCGTTGCCGCGGACCGCGATATCAAGGTGCAGCTGGCGGGGCAGGGCAGCGTGCATGCCGACCAGACCTTGCTGCGCCGCGCGGTGACCAACCTCGTCGACAACGCCCTGCGCCATGCGCCCGCCGGCAGCGCCGTGGACATCCGGGTGGTGGCGGACGCCCATGCCACCAGGATCCGGGTGGGCAACGGCGGTGGCGGGATCGCACCGGAGGCGCTGCCGCATGTATTCGGGCGCTTCTACCGGGGAGATCCTGCGCGCAGCAATTCGGCGGCCTCCACCGGGCTCGGGCTGGCCATCGTCGACACCATCATGCGCCTGCATGGCGGCAGCGTCAGCCTGCGCAGCTTGCCTGGCGAGACGGTGGCGGAGCTGACGTTTCCGCTGATGCCTCAGGCGACCGGCGCGCGGCCGGCCAAGGTTTGAAGGTTAAGGGACGAAGCGCAGGGGAGCCGATTGTGCGGAGCCATGTCGACGGCTCTTCCCTGGCAGGCCAGGCCGCGCCCAAGGCGGGGTCATCGGACCTCGTCCACGCAGGCCCGTTTGAAGAGGCCCGCGTGAACTTCCCCAGGTCTTAGCCGTTGGGCAACGCTGGCGCCGGATCCGCACCGGCCAGGCGTTCGTTGCCAGCTTCGCGCACCTGGCCAGCCTCATCCTCATCCCGCCGATGGGCCAGCCGGTAGAGCACCGGCAGCACCAGCAAGGTCAGCGCGGTGGATGACAGGATGCCGCCGATCACCACCGTGGCGAGCGGGCGCTGCACTTCAGCTCCGGTCCCGGTGGCGATCGCCATCGGGATAAAGCCCAGCGATGCCACCAGCGCCGTCATCAATACCGGGCGCAGCCGGGTTAGCGCCCCAGTTTGGATGGCTTCATCCAGCGGCTTGCCTTCTTCGCGCAGGCTGCGGATGAAAGACAGCATGACCAGTCCGTTTAGCACCGCCACGCCGGACAGGGCGATAAATCCCACCGCCGCCGAGATCGACAGCGGAATGTCCCGTAGCCACAGCGCCAGAATGCCGCCGGTGAGCGCAAAGGGGATGCCGGTAAAGACCAGCAGGCCATCGCGCATATTGCCGAACATGGCAAACAGCAGCACGAACACCATCAGCAACGCCACCGGCACCACGATCTGCAGCCGCGTGGTGGCGGATTGCAGTTGCTCGAAGGTGCCGCCCCAGGTGACCCAGTAGCCGGCGGGGATCCTGACCTGGCGATCGAGCGTGGCCATGGCATCCGGCACGAAGGTGCCTACGTCACGCCCGCGTACATTGGCGCTGACCACGATGCGGCGCTTGCCGTTCTCGCGTGAGACCTGGTTGGGGCCGGGGGCGAGGGTGAGCGTTGCCACTTCGCCCAGCGGGATGTAGCTGGCGCTTGCCGTGGTTCCCTTGGGCAGGGGAATCGGCAGGCGCCGCAGCGCTTCCACATCGGCGCGGATGCCTTCCGGCAAGCGCACGCCGATATTGAAGCGGCGGTCACCCTGGAAGAAGATGCCGGCATCGCGCCCGCCGACGGCGATGGCCACCGTGTCCTGCACGTCGGTCATATTGAGGCCGTAGCGGGCCGCGCGGGCACGGTCCACCTCCACCGTGAGCACCGGCAGGCCGCTGGTCTGCTCGACCTTGACTTCGGTCGCGCCGGGGATGGATTGCAGCACGGTGGCGACCTTTTGCGCGGTATCCTCAAGCACGGCGTTGTCGTCGCCGAAAATCTTCACGGCCACGTCGCTGCGCACCCCGGAGATCAGTTCATTGAACCGCAACTGGATCGGCTGCGAGAATTCGTACTTATTGCCGGGGATGGTCGCCAGTTCGGCCTCCATCTCCGCCAGCAACTGGTCGCGCGTCTTGGACGGATCGGGCCACTTTGCCCGCGGCTTGAGCATGATGTAGCCGTCGGACGCGTTGGGCGGCATCGGGTCCGAGGCGATCTCGGCGGTGCCGGTGCGGGCGAACACGCGCTCGATCTCGGGGAATTTCTCGTTGAGGCGCGTCTCGATCTGTTGCTGCATCGCGAGCGACTGCGTCAGGCTGGTGCCGGGAATGCGCAGCGCCTGCACGGCGAAATCGCCTTCGTTCAGGTTGGGGATGAACTCGCTGCCCAGGCGCGTCGCCACCAGGCCGCTCAGCAGCACCGCCACGGCGGCAAGGGTCAGCACCACCGGTGTGTTGGCGATGGTCTTGCCGAGCATCGGCGCATAGGCGCGCTTGGCCCACAGCATCAGGCGATTTTCCTTCTCGGCCACCTTGTCGCCGATAAACAGCGCTACCGCCGCAGGCACGAAGGTCACCGACAGGATCATGGCCCCGATCAGCGCCAGCACCACCGTCATCGCCATCGGGTGGAACATCTTGACCTCCACGCCGGTCAGCGCAAAGATCGGGATGTAGACGATCATGATGATGAGCTGGCCGAAGATCAGCGGCCGGCGTGCCTCCCTGGCGGCGGCAAAGACTTCGTGGAAGCGTTCGCTGCGGGTGAGCGGGCGGCCGTGCTGTTGCTGGGCATGCGCCAGCCGCCGCACGCAGTTCTCCACGATCACCACCGCGCCATCGATGATGATGCCGAAGTCCAGCGCGCCCAGGCTCATCAGGTTGGCGCTGATCTTGTAGGTCACCATGCCGGTGAACGTAAACAGCATGGATAGCGGGATCACCAGCGCGGTGATGATGGCGGCGCGCAGGTTGCCGAGGAACAGGAACAGGATCACGATCACCAGGATCGCGCCCTCGACCAGGTTCTTCTTGACGGTGGCGATGGCGCGGTCGACCAGCACCGTGCGGTCGTACACCGTGACGGCCTTGATGCCCGCCGGCAGGGAACGGTTGATGGCAGCCATGCGCTGGTCTACCGCTTGCGACACGGCACGGCTGTTCTCGCCGATCAGCATGAAGACGGTGCCCAGCACCACTTCGCGCCCGTTGTCCGTAGCGGCGCCGGTACGCAGTTCACGCCCGATTCCCACGTCGGCGAGGTCGCGGATGCGGATGGGCTGGCCTTGCGCGCTGCCGACGATGATCTCGCGGATATCGTCGATGGACTTGACCTGTCCCGGCGCGCGCACCAGGTATTGCTCTCCGCGCCGTTCGATATAGCCGGCGCCCACGTTGGCGTTGTTCTTCTCCAGCGCCGCTACCACGTCCTGCAGGCTCAGGCCGTAGGAAGCCAGCCGTTCCGGGCTTGGCTCCACGAGGTATTCCTTCGCGAAGCCGCCAATGGAGTTGATCTCTGTCACGCCGGGCACGGTGCGTAGCTGTGGCTTGATGACCCAGTCCTGGATCTCGCGCAGATCGGTCGGGGTGTACGGCGTGCCGTCGGCCTTCCTTGCGCCGTCCTCGGCTTCCACCGTCCACAGGTAGATCTCGCCGAGCCCGGTCGAGATCGGGCCCATCTGCGGCGCCACGCCCGTGGGCAGGTTCTGCGCGGCTTCCTGGATGCGCTGGTTGACAAGCTGGCGCGCGAAGTAGATGTCGGTGCCGTCCTTGAAGATCACCGTCACCTGGGACAGGCCGTAGCGCGACAGCGAACGGGTTTGCTCCAGCCCGGGCAGCCCGGACATGGCGGTTTCGATCGGATAGGTGACGCGCTGCTCGGTTTCGAGCGGCGAGTAGCCTGGCGCGGACGTGTTGACCTGCACCTGCACGTTGGTGATGTCGGGCACCGCGTCGATGGGCAGCCGGCTGTAGTTGTAGATGCCGAGCGCCGCCATGGCGAATACGGCCAGCAGCACCAGCCACCGCTGCTCGATGGCAAAGCGGATCATTCGTTCAAACATGATGGTGTCTCCGCTTAGTGGCTATGCTCGGCGCCGGCCTTGCCCAACTCGGCCTTGATCACGAAGCTGTTGCCGGCCACGTACTTCCAGCCGGCCTGCATCCCGTGCGTGATCTCGACCCGCTTGCCGTCGCTGCGTCCGGTCTTGACCGGCTGCGCCAGGAAGCCGCCCGGCACGGCAACGAACACCACCTGCTGTTCGCCAATGCTTTGCAGCGCCTGGGCGTCGATGGCCACCGGCACCTCGGCGCTGGAATCGGTCACACCCACGGTAACGAACAAGCCGGGACGCCAGGCCATCTTCGGGTTGGGCAGGGTAACGCGGGCCGTAGCCGTGCGGGTTTGCTGGCCCAGCAGGGATCCGACATACGAGACAGTTCCCTCGGCCTTGCCGTCGAAGGCGGTGGAGGCGATCTTCACCTTCTCGCCGACGCGCACGCGGTCCAGGTCCTTGGGCGCGATCACGAATTCGGCCCATACCGTGCTCAGGTCCGAGATGATGAACACGTTGGCGTCGGCCGCCACGGCTTCGCCTAGCGCCAGGTGCTTCTCCACCACGGTGCCGTCGAAGGGGGCGCGCAGCTCGAAGCGGTTGAGCGACTTGCCGCCCGCATTGCCGCTGGCGCCAATGGCGGTCAGCTTCTGCGTGGCGTTTTGCGTGGCGATGCGCGCTTCCTGTAGCGCGGTGCGCGCAGCCAGGTAGTCCTGCTCGGCGGAAATCTTGTCTTCCCAGAGCTTCTTCTCGCGCTGGAAGGTCGATTCGGCCAGTTCCAGGCGTTTTTGCGCGGCCAGCAGTTCGCTGCGCTGGTCGGACAGCGCGGTGCTGGCCAGCACCGCCAGCAAGTCGCCTTTTTTCACTTGCTGCCCAAGGTTGGCCGACACGCTTTCCACCACGCCGGCTACGCGCGGCACCACGTGGGCGGTGCGGTCCTCGTTGAAGCGGATCTCGCCGGGGAAGGAGACTGTTGCCTCGATACGCGCAGGGCCGGCGGCGAGCAGCGTGAGCCCGGCGCCCTGGATCTGCCCGGGCGTCATCTCGACGCGGCCTTCTTCCTTGCCGAGCTTGATTGCGATGGGCGCGTTGCTGGCCGGCAGCGTCACATTCAGGCTGGCATCGAACGCGTGCGGTTCCGCGATCGTGGCTTCGCTTTGCAGGTAGGACCCGGCGGGCCGGAAAACCAGCGGTTCCTTCTCGCCGGTGAGGCGCTGCAGTTGCCCCGACACCTTGATGCCCGCCGGCGCCACGGCCTTGCCGCCTTGTGCGACCCAGATCCGCATGCGCGGGCCGCCTTCACTGGCGCCGGCTTCGGCCACCAGCACTTCCACGCTGGCATCGCCTTGCCTGAACAACTGTCCGCCATTGGGGCCTGTGCTGCTTTCGTGATGCTCGCCGTCGCCATGTGCGGCGTCGTCGTCGTGCGCGGCGCCGGCTTTGCCGTCGTGATGCTCGCCGTCGTTGTGGGCGGCGGCCTCAGTATGCGCGCCGTGTCCGCCTTCGGCCGCGCTGTTGCCGCGGCCGGTGAAGATCAATGCCGCGCCGGCCAGTGCGCCGCCGGCCAGGATGATGGCGATGCTCGTTTTTTGCTTGCTGCTGATTGCCATGATGGGTTCCTTTGACTCAACGGCCAAGAATGCGGTCGATGGTGGTGGCGGCCTGGTAGGCGGTGGCGACCACGCCGAGATAGCGGATGCGCGCCTGGAACCAGGTGCGCTGCGCATCGAGCACGTCGAGGAAGTTGAACTTGCCGGCTTCGAAGCCTCGCGTGGCGGCCTCGTAGGCTTGCTGGGCGGCAGGCAGCACGGTGCCTTTGAGGGCTTCGGCCGAAGTCCGGGATACGGTCAGTTGCCGCGCGGCTTGCTGCAGTTCATTGGCGAGCCGCACCTGCGTCGCGCGGTACTCGTCGGCGGCCTTGTCGGCCTGGCGCATGGCGGCGTACAGATTGCCCTGGTTGCGGTCGAATAGCGGCAACGGCAGCGACACGCCCAGCACAGGCATGGTGCCGCGATCGGAACTGTTGTCGCGCTTGCTGCCCAGGCTGACGGTCAGGTCTGGATACTGGCGGCTGCGTTCCACGCCAATGACGGCCTGCCGCCGCTCCATCTCCAACCGGCTGTTCGCCAGTTCCGGCGCGCTGTCCAGTGCTTGCATCAGGGTGGCGCCGTCGGGGCGCGCGGGGAGGGTGTCCAGATTGCCCGCGGCCTCAAGGAAGCGGGCTTCGCTGCTGCCCCACAGGCCAGCCAGGGCCTGCCGCGCTACGGCTAGCGCGGCCTCGGCGTCGGCGACTTCGAGCTCGGCATTGGCCTGTTCGACGCGCGCCTTGCTTTCCTCGAGCGGCGCGATCTTGCCGGCGGCCACGCGGCGGGCCGCGGCCAGCGCGCCCTTGGCGGCGATATCGGCCGAGCCCCGCGCAAGCCTGACGCGCTCCTGTGCGATAACCACCGCAAAGAAGCCGCCTACAACGGCGGCGCGCAAGTCGGTGCGGGTCGCGCCCAGTTGCGATTGCGCGAGTTCGCGCGCTTTCTGCGCCGCGCCGATCCGCGCGGAGCGCTTGCCGCCAAGTTCGACCGGCAGGTTGACCTGGGCCGTTGTGGTGCGGGTGTCGCGGCGGTTGTCCTCGAACAGCACCGCGACTTCCGGGTTGGGGATGGTGCGCGCCTGCATGATGCCGCCCTCGGCAGCATCAAGTTCATGGCCGGCTGCCGAAAGCGTGAAATTGCGTCCGGCCGCGAGGGCGAGCGCATCTTCCAGCGTTAGCCTGCCGGCAGGCTCCGCGATTTGCCGGGCTGCCTGTGCAGCGGGGAATGGCGTGGTCGCCGCGTTCTGGGCGAACGCGGCAGGGCTGAGCAAAGCTGCCGCCAGCCCGAGCGGCATCACAAGTGTTCTCATCGAATTTCACCGGGGAAAAAAGCCAGGGAAGTTCGGCGAGACGAGAGTCTGGAGGTAAAGGGAGTCGTCTCGCCGGTCAGACGGCGAGAGACCACTGCGGGCGGTCGGGGGGGGCGCCGGGCGCCGACAGGTAGGACGCGGCAAGCGCCCGGTAGCTGATGGCCACGCCGTGATGCAAGGCGGTCGCGCCGAGGTCCGGCAGAACCAGCTGGGCGCTGGCAAAGTGGCAGACGGCGCAGTCGAGATCGGGCAGCTTGATATTGCCCTTGCCGTCCTTGCTGTCGGTACTGCCGTGCTGGCTGACCTTGCCCTGGTGGGCGTGGCTATGGTGGCCGAAATGCCAGTTGTCGCTGGCCGCCGCGATCGTGTTGTCCTGCGGTGCGCTTTCGTGATGGCAATACGCCGCCGCACCGGCCCAGGCGAACTGGAGCGGCAGCATGATGGCGAAAAGCAGGATCAGGAAACGTCGCATGCGGCGGATTATATAGGCAGGAAGCATGACCCTTGTGCGACTGTGGCTTAACACTGGCGCAAAAGGCGGCGGCAGGTGCCGTATCGGGTCAGCCGCTTGCATTCAAGCCGGGTTCGAGTGCGGGCCACCAGCGAGGTTCCCCGCGGAGGCGCCGGATGTTGCACTTTGAGAATGATTCACAATGCGCTTGACCCTGTAGTCGCTCCAGGGTCTTAAATGGACGGTAAGCAATAACAAGCAGGAAAAACCGCCATGCCTAGCGCCACGCCAGACCAAGCCTCGCTTCGTGACCAGAAGGGTGCCGATCACGGGCATTCACACGCACATGACCACGCGCACAAGCACGAGCATGTGCACCAGCATGACCATGGCGAGGACCACAAGCATGGCCATGATCATGTTCACGATCACCGCGCCCAAGCTGCCAGCCCGGCGTGCTGCGGCTGCGCCAGTGCGGCGCCCGCGGCTCCCGTTTCGGTCCCGGCAGGCGCCGCCGCGGCCAGCTATCGCATCGACGCGATGGACTGCCCCACGGAAGAGACCCTGATCCGGAACAAGCTGGGCAGCATGGCCGGCGTGGCGGCGCTCCAGTTCAACCTGATGCAGCGCGTACTGACGGTGCACCATACGCTGGATTCTCTGGATCCGGTGGTGCGCGCCATCGAGAGCCTCGGCATGAAGGCCGAACCGCTGTCGGAGCAGGCGGCGGCGTTGCCACTGCAGGCCGCCAAGCCGTGGTGGCCGCTGGCGCTGGCCGGCGTGGCCGCGCTCGGTGCGGAGGTGGTGGGATGGCTGCAAGTGCCTGCCCAGGATTGGCTGGCCCCCCTGTTGGCACTGGCGGCCGTGGCCATGGCCGGGCTTGGCGTCTACAAGAAGGGTTGGATTGCACTGTCCAACGGTAACCTGAATATCAATGCGCTGATGAGTATCGCCGTCACCGGCGCCATGCTGATCCGGCAATGGCCGGAGGCCGCCATGGTCATGGTGCTGTTTGCGCTGGCCGAGCGCATCGAGGCGGCATCGCTGGACCGCGCCCGCAATGCCGTGCGCGGCTTGATGGCGATGGCGCCGGAGCAGGCCACGGTGCGGCAGCTGGACGGCAACTGGCTGCCGGTGGATGCCTGCGCGGTGCCCATCGGCGCGCTGGTGCGGCTGCGTCCCGGCGAGCGTGTGGCGCTCGACGGCCGCGTGCTGCGCGGCCAGTCCACGCTGGACCAGGCACCGATCACCGGCGAGAGCGTGCCGGTCGACAAGGCAGTGGGCGATGCGCTGTTTGCCGGCACCATCAACCAGGCGGGCGAACTGGAGTACGAAGTCACGGCGCCGGCCAGCGGGTCCACGCTGGCGCGCATCATCCACGCGGTGGAGGCGGCGCAAGGCAGCCGCGCGCCCACGCAGCGCTTTGTCGATCGCTTTGCCCGCATCTACACGCCGCTGGTGTTCCTCGGCGCCGTGATGGTGGCCGTGGTGCCGCCGCTGGTACTGGATGGCGACTGGAGCGCCTGGATCTATAAGGCGCTGGTGCTGCTGGTGATTGCCTGCCCATGCGCGCTGGTGATCTCCACGCCGGTGACCATTGTCAGCGGGCTGGCCGCGGCCGCGCGGCGCGGCATCCTGATCAAGGGTGGCGTCTATCTGGAGCAGGGCAAGGATCTCAAATGGCTGGCGCTGGACAAGACCGGCACCATCACGCACGGCAAGCCGGTCCAGACCGATTTCCAGCCACTGGGCGAGATCGTGGCGGGCGGCGCGGCGGCCAGCGAGAGGGCGCGCGTCATCGCGGCCAGCCTCGCGGCCCGCTCCGACCATCCGGTCTCCATGGCCGTGGCGAACGCCGCGCGCGCCGAGGGCCTTGCGGTGCTGGAAGTGCAGGATTTCGCGGCGCTGCCGGGTTACGGCGTCAGCGGCAGCGTGAGCGGCCGCGCCTACTACCTGGGCAATCATCGTCTGATCCACGACCGCGGGCTGTGCTCGCCGGAACTGGAAGCCACGCTGGAAGCGCTGGAGCGGCAAGGAAAGACAGTCGTGCTGCTGGGCGCCGACCACGGCGTCGAGGCGCTGTTCGGCGTGGCGGACACGGTCAAGGACAGCAGCCGCCAGGCGGTGGCGGAGTTGCATGCGCTGGGCGTCAAGACGCTGATGCTCTCCGGCGACAACCCGCATACGGCCCAGGCCATCGCCGCCCAGGTACAGATCGACGAGGCGCGCGGCAATCAGCTGCCGCAGGACAAGGCGGATGCCATTGCGGCGCTGAGCGTGAAGGGGGCCGAGGGTGGCGCGGGCGGCGGCAAGCGCGTGGTCGTGGGCATGGTGGGTGACGGCGTCAACGACGCGCCCGCGCTGGCCCGCGCCGATATCGGCTTTGCCATGGGCGCCGCCGGAACCGACACGGCGATCGAGACCGCCGATGTGGCGCTGATGGATGACGACCTGCGCAAGATCCCGGCATTTATCCGGTTGTCACGTCAGACGTCGGCCATATTGAAGCAGAACATCATCCTGGCGCTTGGCATCAAGGCGGTGTTCCTCGCGCTGACGGTAATGGGCGTGGGCACCATGTGGATGGCGGTGTTCGCCGACATGGGGGCGAGCTTGCTGGTAGTGTTCAACGGCTTGCGCCTGGCGAAGGCAGGGCGCGCCTGAAAACGGACGCRCCCCCTGGGAAGGGGGCGCGAGAATCCTTTTGCCGTGGTGTCAGGGCTGGATGATCAATTCGCCGCTGCGGCCTTCGATAGCGCCCCAGGTAACAGGCGCCGTTGGCAGGCTGGCTGGATCGAGATGGCGGTAGAACGTGCCCATCGATACCAGTTCATGCCCTTGCGCGCGCCAGCCATCCAGCAGCCGGTTGAACACCGGCGCAAGTTTCCCGCCTTCCAGTTCCGTGTGCAGCGTGAAGACATGGTCGCGCTCGCCTTCGCTCAGGCGCAGCACGGCCTTGTGGACGTTATCCTCGGTCAGGTCGTCCACGCCGATGAGCTCGTCCAGCGTTGGCAGCGTGGTGGGCATCTGCACATGGCGGCATGCGACGCCATCGACGGTGGGGATGTACGGCGCGGTGCCGCGGCCGTCGGAGGCATACGCCATGCCCCAGTCGTCGATCTGGCGGAAGGCATCATCGTTCATCTGCCAGCCGGCGGCGCCATGCGTGGGCGGCGCTTCGCCGAAAATCTCGACGTAGCGGTCGAATGCGCTTTGCATCTGGCGCCGGGTCCAGGCGGCATCGCGCTCGCGCACGTTGTCCTGCCAGTAGACATGGTCCCAGGTGTGGATGCCGCATTCGTGTCCCGCCGCACGCGCCGCGCGCATCTCGGCCGCGCCTTTGCGGCCGATGTCGGGGCCGGGCAGCAGCACGCCGTACATCAGCGTGCGCAGTCCGTAGTTCGACACCACCGAGGTGCGCGAGACTTTCTTCAGGAAACCGGGACGAAACACGCGCCGCAGCGCCCATCCGGTGTGGTCGGGGCCAAGGCTATAGAGAAACGTAGCCTCGGCCCGCACGCGGGCCAGCATGGAGAGCAGCGCCGGCACGCCTTCGCGGGTGCCGCGCAGCGTGTCGACGTCGACCTTGAGGGCGATACGGGCCATCGGGTGCTTGCGCTCAGTTGGCCGAATCGACCAGGGTGCGCGCTTCCACGACCTTGCCGCGGTAGGCTTCGAAGATGGCGCGCAGCGCGTCTTCCATGCTGACCTCCGGCTTCCAGCCGAGTTCTTCCACGGTGTTGTCGATCTTCGGCACGCGGTTCTGCACGTCCTGGTAGCCCTTGCCGTAGAAATCGCCGGAGGACGTTTCCACGATCTGGGTCTTCTTGGCTTCTTCCGCGTACTCGGGGTAGTCGCCGGCCATCWTCAGCATCATCTCGGCCAGTTCGCGCACGGAGTGGATATTGCGGGGGTTGCCGATGTTGTAGATCTTGCCGGTGGCAACGCCGTCCGGATTCTCGATGATGCGCATCAGGGCGCTGATGCCGTCGGTGACGTCGGCAAAGGCACGCTTCTGCGCGCCGCCATCCACCAGCTTGATCGGCTCGCCGCGCACGATGTGGCCCAGGAACTGGGTCACCACGCGCGAGGAGCCTTCCTTCGATTCGAAGATCGAATCCAGGCCGGCGCCGATCCAGTTGAACGGACGGAACAGCGTGTAGTTCAGGCCTTGCTCCATGCCGTAGGCGTGGATCACGCGGTCCATCAACTGCTTGGAGCAGGCATAGATCCAGCGCGGCTTGTTGATCGGGCCACAGATCAGCTCGGAGGATTCCGGGTCGAATTCGTCGTCGTGGCACATGCCGTACACCTCGGAGGTGGACGGGAACACCAGGTGCTTGCCGTACTTCACGGCGGCGCGCACGATCGGCAGGTTGGCTTCGAAGTCCAGTTCGAACACGCGCAGCGGCTGGCGCACGTAGGTGGCGGGGGTGGCGATGGCCACCAGCGGCAGCACCACGTCGCACTTGCGGATGTTGTACTCGATCCACTCCTTGTTGATGGTGATGTCACCTTCAAAGAAGTGCATGCGCGGATGGTCGATCAGGTCGCCAAGGCGGTCGCTGGACATGTCCATGCCGTAGACTTCCCACGACGTGGTTTCGAGAATGCGGCGCGTCAGGTGGTGGCCGATGAAGCCGTTGACGCCAAGAATCAGGACCTTTTTCATCGGTTTTCCTCTTTGGACAATGCGGTAAGAAATACGGAAAGCGCGTCTGCCGGGACCGGGGCGGCGGTGCCGCCATCGTCCAGCAGTTCGCGTACAAGGATCACGCCGCCGTCGCCGCACACGCCGACGATCTGCCCGTCGATCACGTGCAAGCCCGGGCGGGCGGCGCTGGCGGACTGGAACAGGGCCGCCTGCGGGCGGCGAGCCTGGGCCACCACGAAGCGGCGTCCGCCGATCTCGGTGAAGGCGCCGGGATAGGGCGGCGCTACCGCGCGGATGAGGTTATACACCTGCGCGGCGGGTTGCTGCCAGTCGATGCGGCCGTCCTCGGGCTTGCGGCCCGAGAAGTAGCTGCCTTCGGCCAGCCGGTTGGGCAGTTGCGGCGTGTTGCCGGACATTATGGCGGGCAGGGCGCGCCACAACGTTTGCTCGGCGGCGACGGTCACCTTCTCGAAGACTTCGCCGGCGGTGTCGTCGGGCAGGATCGGCACGGAGGTCTGGTCGACGATATAGCCGGCATCCGGCTTGGCTTCCATGGCGTGCAGCGTGGCGCCGGTTTCGGTCTCGCCGTGCAGCACCGCCCAGTTCACCGGCACGCGGCCACGATACCTGGGCAGCAGAGAGCCGTGCATATTGAACGCGCCTTGCGGCGCCAGCGCCAGCACTGCCGCAGGAATCATCGCGCGGTAGTAGAAGGAGAAGATCACGTCCGGGCGCGCGGCGGCCACCGCGGCGGCCAGCGCCGGGTCGGCCGGGTCTTCGCCGTACAAGACGGGCAGGCCGAGTTCGGCGGCGGTATCGGCAACGCGGCGGAACCAGATGTTTTCATCGGGGCGGTCGCGGTGGGTGATCACCAGCGCCACCTCCACGCCGCGCGCGCGTAGCGTGCGCAGGCAGCGGTCGCCGACGTTGTGATAAGCAAAGACTACTGCGCGCACGAGGGCTCCGGTTTCTTTTGCTGCTCCGGGCTGCCTTCGAGCACGGCCTGGATGCGGTAGCGCGGACGGTTGCGCACCTCCTGGTAGATGCGCCCGATGTATTCGCCCAGCAGGCCGATGCCGAACAGCATGATGCCCACCAGGAAGAAGTTGAAGGCGAGCAGGGTGAACACACCCTGCACTTCCGCGCCGAGAACAAAGCGCCGTACCAGCAGCACGGCCACCAGGCCGGCGGATGCCAGCGAAAGCAACGTGCCGATGGCGGAGAACCACTGCAGCGGCACGATCGAGAAGCCGGTCACCAGGTCGAAGTTCAGCCGGATCAGCTGGAACAGCGAGTACTTGGATTCGCCGGCGTGGCGCTCCTCGTGCTCCACCACGATCTCGACCGGGTTGGAGGAGAAGGTATAAGCCAGCGCGGGAATGAAGGTGTTCACCTCGCGGCAGGCGTTGATGGTGTCGATGACGTTGCGGTCGTAGGCGCGCAGCATGCAGCCCTGATCGGTCATCTTGATGCGCGTGATGCGTTCGCGCAGCCGGTTCATGGCGCGGGAGGCAATGCGGCGGAAGGCGGTGTCGTTGCGCTCGCGGCGGATGGTGCCGACGTAGTCGTGGCCTTCGCGCATGGTTGCCACCAGCCGCGGGATTTCTTCCGGCGGGTTTTGCAAGTCGGCGTCAAGGGTGATCACGATCTTGCCGCGGGTGTGCTCGAAGCCGGCCAGGATGGCCATGTGCTGGCCAAAGTTGCCGTTGAACAGGACCACGCGCGTGACGTCAGGGCGCTGATGGAACTGGCTGGCCAGGATCTGCGCCGAACGGTCGCGACTGCCGTCGTTGACGAAGATGACCTCGTAGCTGCAGCCGAGTCCGTCCATTGCCGGGTAGAGCCGGTCGAACAGGGCTTGCAGGCCGTCTTCCTCGTTGTAGACAGGGATGACGACCGAGACTTCGACTGGGCTCATTTGAAGAGGCGTTTGCATGTTTCGCTAAGAGTTGCGCATACCCGCTCCACATCGGCGGCTTGCATGGCGGGGAACATCGGCAGCGTGACGATGCCCCGACCGATGCGTTCGGCATGCGGCAGCATGCCTTCGCGCCAGCCCAGGGAGCGGTAATAAGAAAACAGGTGCAGGGCGGGGTAGTGCACGCCGGTRCCGATGCCACGCTCGCGCATGGCTTCCATCACGGCGTTGCGCCCGCCTTCGATACGTTCGGCTGGCAGCACCACCTGGAACATATGCCAGTTGGTGGTGGCCAGGTCGCCGTCGCGCGGCAGTGGCAGTTCGATGCCGAGTTCGGCCAGGCCGCTGTCGGCCGCACAGCGGAAATAGGTCTCCGCCAGTTCGGCGCGGCGCGCGGTGATGGCGTCCAGGTGGGCGAGCTGCGACAGGCCGATGGCGGCGTTGACATCGGTCAGGTTGAATTTGCCGCCGGGCTCCTCCACGTCCATGCCGTCCATGCCGGTGCGGATCACGCCTTGCAGGCGAAGGCGCTCGGCGCGCTGGGCTTCCTCGGGCGAGTTCATCACCAGGCAGCCGCCTTCGACGCTGGTGATGTTTTTGTTGGCCTGGAAGCTGAAGCTGACGAGGTCGCCGAAGGCGCCGATGCGCTGGCCGCGCCAGCGCGAGTCGATGGCCTGCGCGGCGTCTTCGATCACGCGCAGATCATGCTTGCGGGCGATTGCGTAGAGACGGTCCATGTCCACCGGCAGGCCCGACAGGTAGACCGGCATGATGGCGCGCGTGCGCGGCGTGATGGCGGCTTCCACCGCGTCAAGATCGATATTGCGCGTGCGCGGGTCGATGTCGACGAAGACGGGCCTGGCACCCACCGTGATCACGACATTGGCCGTGGCCACCCAGGTAATCGGGGTGGTGATGACTTCGTCGCCGGGGCCGATATTGGCCACGCGCAGCGCGATTTCCATCGTCGCCGAGCCATTGGCGAAGGTGCGCACGGGGCGGCCGCCGAACAGCTCGGACAGGGCGGCTTCGAAAGCGTGCATCTTGGGGCCGGAGGTGATCCAGCCCGAGGCCAGCACCTTGCCGACCTCGGCGATGGCATCGGCGTCAATATTCGGCTTGACGAAGGGCAGGAAGGCTTGCGCAGCGGTAGCGGTCATGGCGATCAGGCTCTTGGTACGGGGTGACGGTAATCAGGAACGGGCAACAAGGAACACGCCTGCGAGGATCAGCAGCATGCCGGCCACGCGCATCGGGCCGATCATTTCGCCGAACAGGTACCAGGCAGCCAGGGCATTCACTACATAACCGAGCGAAAGCATCGGGTAGGCGATCGACACATCGACGCGCGACAAGCCGACGATCCATACGCCGACACTGACCACATACAGGGTCAGCCCGGCCAGCACCGGCCACTGCGTCAACACGCGCAGGGCGGTGGTGAACAGCGTGGCGCGGTCGAGCGTGATGGCGCCCACCGCATTGGTGCCGGCCTTGAGCAGCAACTGGGCGCACGCATTAAGCAGCACGCCAGTAAAGATAAATGCGAAGGTGGAAAGCGTCATGGCGCGCGGTTCGGTTCTTGCGGTGTTGCTGCCGGCGCCTGGCCGGGGGGCGGGAAATTGGTGACCGCCACGCGGCGCTTGTCTTGCCCGATCTTGTACATCGGCACCTTGCGCTCTTCAAGCAGCTTGTAGGTGGAGGCCGACATGATACCTACGGCGTGCTGGCCATCCTGCCATTTTGCAATAAAGGCTTCCAGCGTGGGCAGCCATTTCCCGGGCTCCTGCTTGGTGCCGAACTCGAGTTCGTCGGGCCATTCCACCATGATGGTGGTGCGGCGCAGGTAATAAGGCAAGGTGTGGTCCAGCATGCGCACGCCGTAGATCGGCATGTCATCGGTAAGGACCGCCTTGATGGCCGGGACCATGTCCACGCCCGAAGTCGGCCGCCCCATCACTTCATGGCCGAGCAGCGCTACGGTAAAGCTGCTGAACATGCCCAGCGCATAGAACGTGATGCTGACCATCAGGCCTTTGCTGGCCAGCAGCTTGCGCGCCAGGAAGATGCCGCCGAGCATCAGCACGAAGGCCGCGCCAACCCACACCGCGAACAGGCGGTACAGTTCATTGGGCGTATTGTCGGAGTTCAGGGTGGCCACCACGGGGCTGGCCAGCAAGCCGAGCGCAGCCACTACCAGCATGCCATTGAGCTGGCGCTTCCAGGCCTTCTCGTCAATCTCCTTGAGCGCGACCGCCGCCAGGATAGCCAGAGCCGGGAAGATCGGCACGATGTAGCCGGGCAGCTTGGAGCTGGACAGGCTGAAGAAGACAAAGATGGCAATGGCCCAGATCCCTGCCAGCAACGCCGGCTGGAATGGTTTGACGGTGGCCGTGCGGGCCGCGGCGGCGCCGCCGCGCATCGCCTGCCACATGCGCGGCATCAGGCCCAGCCAGGGGATGAAGCCGGCCACCAGCAGCGGCACGAAATACCATAGCGGGCCCTTGCGGGAGTGCACCGTCGAGGTATAGCGCTGCCAGTGCTCATGGATAAAGAAGAAATTGAGGAACTCCGGATTGCGCTCCGACACCAGCCAGAACCAGGGCACCGTGACGATCAGCATCAGCGCGATGCCGGTGATCAGGTGCAGGCGGCGCCACAGGCCAAAATCGCGCGAAACCAGGGTGTAGATCACCAGTACCAGCCCCGGCAGGGCGATGCCCACCAGGCCCTTGGTCAGGATCGCCACGCCCATGGCCACCCAGCAAGCCCACATCCAGTAGCGGCGCGCGGCCGGCGTGGCGGAGGGATGCTGGGCCAGCAGCATGAAGGCCAGCACGCAGGCCATGGCGCCGGACAGGGTCATGTCCAGCGAGTTGAAGTGCGCGGCCACGCTCCACATGGGCGCGGCCACCAGGACCAGGCCGGTCAGCAGGGCGACGCGCGCGCCATACCAGCGATGTGCCGCCAGCACGGAAGCCAGCAGGCCGATCATGCCCGACAGCGCCACGCAGAGGCGGGCCTGCCAGTCACCTACGCCGAACAGGGTGTAGGACAGGGCCGTCACCCACATATGGAAGGGCGGCTTTTCGAAGTATTTGAGCGCGTTGTAGCGAATCGTGACCCAGTCACCGCTGGCAAACATCTCGCGGGCGATCTCGGCATAGCGCCCTTCATCGGAGCGCAGCAGGTGGCGTGCGTCGAGCGTGCCGAACCAGACCAGGAGAATAAACAGGCAAACCAGTGCAATCGCGCCAATCGGCAGGCCGGCGGATTGCGAAACACCTTGTGCGGTGCTTCGCGAGGTATCTCGCGAGGTCACGGAACTACGCATACGTCTCCTGGAAACTGATCGGGTGGCCGTTGGGCTTGCGCCCGGAACGGCCGATTCTCGGGCCTGACGGAATGTAACGGTCGTGGCGCCTGCCGCCGCCGGGTAGGCCAGTCGCCACAACCTGCGGCTTCAGGCCCGTTGGTTTGCCCCGCCTGCGGCCATTGCAGGCAAGCGCACCGGTTCGCCATGGCGCGACCGCCCCCAGCACGCTTAGCATGCCGCTGCCGCCCTGAGGTCCCGGAAATCACTCCGGCTGGCGCCACACCCTAGACGGTACGGGGAGCCCGGAGAAAACATCACAACGCGGCAACCGTAGCTTCGGTAGACACAAAGTAAGGGCAATCGATCCTGCCGGCCGCCTTTGCTTTTATGCCTTCCAAGCGCTTGGCCTTCCATGCCCTTGCCGCATGACTAACCGTAGTTACTATGTGACAAAGGCGCGCAATGTTAGCACGACCGCCGGGACCCGCCGCCGCTCGCTGGGCCAGCGCTCCCAGGCCGATCCAGGCAGGTTGCGCCTCTCAGGTTAAAAGTGATGTATTGGGCGTGTTTCTGGCGCCCCGTAAACGCAGCGAGACGCCGATAAGCAGGATGCCGCACACCACCGCCCAGGCACCGATCAGCCATAGGAGCGCCAGCGCGCCGGCAAGCGGTTGCCAAAGCAGCAAAAAGGCGAACACGATGCTGACCAGTCCGGCCAGCACCAGCCACCATTCATTAGGAATGTCCTTACGCAGGCGTATGGCGGCGACGATCTGCAAGACGCCCGTGGCGAGCGTCCAGGCGGCGATATATAACAGCAGGGAAAACGCGGTCACAACGGGGCTGAACCAGGTCAGCAGGCCCACGCCAAGCCCAAGCAGGCCCTGAAGTGCGAGGATGCCGCGATCACTGGCTTCCCGCTGGCTGCCTGAGATTGCCATCAGCAGCGCGGTGATGCCGTCGGCGGCGGCAAAGGCGCCGAACAGCAGCACGAGCGCGGCCAGCGTGGCAATGGGGGCGAAAAAGGCACAAAACCCGAAAACAATGGCGAAAATGCCGCGTAGTGCCACGACCCACCAAAGCTTGGCGTAATACTGAAGCATAGGAACTCCCTTGCAAGCTGCCGGCACCGGGCCAGCAGTGATGAAGACCGTCGAAGATCGGCAAGACAGGCGTGCAAAAAAGCGCTAATTTCTAGCCAGCGATCCTTCGGCGGAACGGACGGGGGCGTGAAATCATTCTAGACAGGAATCATGTGAGGACAAAGGCGCAAAGGGCAAAGGCTGCGGCGGTTGCCGGAGTTGTGTGGCTGGCAGCGGGTAATCCTGCGCAGGCGCAGACCACCTCAGTGGCCGCCGCGGCCCCGGCCGATAGTGCGCCGTTGCGACCCCTTGCCGTGCTTTGCGATGCGCCCTGGTTCCGTTCCGGTTCACGGGTGCAGATGGAGGGCGATGGCGCCATGCCCATGTCGGTCACCATGACATTGCGGCGCACCACCAAGAGCCCGACAGGATGCCGGGCGCAACTCGAGGTGCGTTCCAAGTCGGCATTGTCCGCGCTGATGGGGCCGCCGGTCATCATGAACCAGGTCCACATGGTCAATATCGACCGCCGTTCCGCTACCGCCAGGAGCAGCATTGAGAGCGAGCATGCCGTCATCAACGCGCAGGGGCGCTATGCGCGCATGTATGGCGAGGCCGCCTTCAGGGGCCAGGGTGTGTTCAGCTATGCGGGCATGGATATCCACGAGGGCAGCACCATCGAGGGCGAGGCGTTCGAGTCCAGCGTATCGCTGCAGATATTTCCGCTGGGCGCGGATGAGGTCGTGGGAAGCATGCGCGCGCTGTACGCCTCGATCAGTGTCAGCTCCCGCCATGTGGGCAAGCGCCAGATGATCGATACCGTGCTGGGGCGCAAGGAGTGCATGCCCATCACCTACGAAAAGCGGACCTCGCYGGGGCCGCTGATGGTGGGAGAGGAGGTGGTGCAGGTCGAGCCCACCGTCATGCACGTAACGGACTGGTATTGCCCTGCCGAGGCATTCGTGCTGCGTACGGAGATCCGCCAGCAGGATAAGGTACAGCGTATCGACGTCACGGCGATGGAGTTGGACACGACAGCACCTGACGTTCCCCCCACGCGATAGCGCACGGACGCGCAAGACAAAAAGCCCGCCAGGATCGGCGGGCTTTTTGCTGGCGAGCGCCGGGTTCCGGCGCGCCTTGCCGGTCAGCTGGCGGCTGCGGCCGATGCAGCGGGCTTCTTGCTCTTGCTATTGCTCTTGGTCTTCTTGGCCGGCTTCTTGGCCTCCGGCGCCGAGGCGTCGGTCAGGTCCGTGCGGGTGCTCTTGTTCGCGCCCTGGGAATACGGGTCGAACTTGTCACCGGACTTGGCACCCTGGCTGTACGGGTCGAACTTCTCGCCCGACTTGGCGCCCTGGCTATACGGGTCGAATTGTTTCTTGCCGGTGGATTGCGCCTGGGCAGCCACGGAGACGGCGCCAATGCACAGCGCGATGGCTGTCGCGACGAACTTATTCATGTTTTCTCCTGGAAAATGCCGCCTTCCGGCGGTTCGAATACGCGGAAACTGACGGGGGAAGGTGGCCTTGCCAAGGGCCAGGCACCATGCCGGGTTTGTCCGCCTGGTCCCAGTGTCGCCAACATTTCGCCCGGCTGTCAACACGTGCTGTATTGTGAAATGCACAGCTTTGTGCTGACTTATGGAAAGCCGCTATTGCCTTTGTCGGCAAGACTTGCTTGACGGTTAATGCTGAATATGAATTGTTGAGCACTTTGGCGGCTGTCGGCGCGCAGTGCTGCGAGTTCGGCTCCGTTGGGCGCCCGGCGCACGCTGACGCTTGCGAAAAAAAAGCCCCCGGGAGCCTGGCGGCCGCGGAGGCTTCCGATGCGTCGTCAGGATTTATTCCGTGGCGACGTCCGAAGGGTGTTTCCATGCATCCCGCACCTGCGTGCTCGGCGCCAGTGCAAGATTGATATTGCGCGCGCCGATCGGCTGCTGGAACCATTGCTTCTGCAAGGCGACGACCTGCGGGCCCGCGAATACCGACGCGAGGGTCTGGTCGACGAGTTGCTTCCATTCCGGGTCCGCCCTGGACATCATCAACGCATTCTGCTCGACCGACAGGGCGGGACCCACGATTACGAACTGCGACGGGTCCTTGGCGCGGGCGCGCAGCCCCGACAGCAACACGTCGTCCATCACAAACGCCTGGGCGCGGCCGGATTCCAGCAGCAGGAAGGACTCGCCATGATCCTTGGCGTAGATGTCGTGGTAACCATACTGGCTCTTCAGGCGGCGCACGTGGCGGTCGCCGGTGGAGCCGGCGCTCGTTACCACGTTCTTGCCGCGCAGGTCATCGAATGACTGGATGCCGGAGTCCGCGCGCACCAGCATGCGTACCGTGGAGATGTAATGGGAGACGCTGAAAGCTACCTGCTTCTGGCGCTCCAGCGAATTTGTATTGGGCGCGCAATCCAGATCCACCAGCCCGTTGACCACGGCCGGGATGCRGTTCTGCGGCGTGAGCGGCATCCATCGCACCTTGATCGTCTTCAGCCCAAGCTTCACGCGCGCGGCTTCGGCGGCGCGCAGGCACAAGTCCACCGCGTAGCCCGCAGGCTCGCCCTTGTCGTCGGCGAAGGAGAACGGCAGGGCCGATTCCCGGTAGCCAAGCACGATCGTGCCGGTATTGCGAATCTTGTCCAGTACCGGGCTTTGCGCCTGGGCTGCCTGAGGGGCGGAGAACGACAGCGCGGCCGCCGCGGCGAAGACTAGCTTGACCAGCAGGTGCGAGGCGCGCGATGCGCCGGCGCTGGTCAAAGTGGAAAACGGAAACATATGTCGAATATTTCAAAAACCGCAAGGCTACGCCCGAGGCCTTGCTAGGCAAAGTACATCTTCGTCATTAGCAAATATCCGCCGGGGATTAGCCAGAGGCAATGCGATGCCGCGGATGAGCGGTTTCCCGGCGCGCGCAGCGCCCGGCGCGGTTTCACAAAATTTCACGTTCGTCGGGTTGCGGCGGACTGGATGYGCGCGGTACGCTACCGGGTTCGCTGCGTCTGTGACGTGCAGTGATCACGATAGCGAAGGGAATCATGACTATTTCGCGCAAGAAGATCGCGCTGGGTGCTGTTGCGCTGGCAGTAGCCGCGGGTGTCGCGGTGCAACTGGTCTGGCACCCGTTCGGCCGCGCCTGGAAGGGGCAGCCGCGCCAGCTTGAGCTTGATTTCAACCGCCCGGACGCGCTGGCCGACAGCGAAAGCCTGTCCAGCCTGCCGCGCGACATGCTGCGCGTGCCGCTGTTGCGGGACGTGCTCACCGAAGATTTCGTCAATTACTACGAAGACAATGAAGGCCGTCTGTCCGCTGCCGGCGCCTTGCGCCGCATAGCCTTCGAACACGAGCTGGACTGGAGCGACGCATTGCTCAAGCGCGTGTTCGACGAACCGGGCCGGCTCATGGCGTGGCGCGGCGCCGATGGCACCTTGCGCTATTGGGCGCTGTCGATGGAGCGCAACGGGCTGGCCAAGGTGCTGCAGACTCTGGGCACCATCGCCCCGGCCGACACGCAACTGAGCCGCGCCGGCGAAATCGACGGCACGCCGCTGTACGCGCTGCGGGTCGGGCCGGCGCGCAGCCTGCTGCTGGCGGGCAAGGGCGACCGGCTGGTGATCCTGTCCGAAGCAGGCATGTTGCTCGACGCCGAGAGCAAACCGATTGCGGCCCGCGCCAAGGCAGTGGCCGCCTGGCTGTCCGACGACGCCGGCGCCCGCGAGGCCCCGCTGCAATCGTTCGCACTGGATGCCGCCAAGGGTCCGTCCAAGGGCCACCGTGTGGTGGTGGGGGCGAACTACCTCTCGTTTGGCTACCAGGCCTTCTTTCCAGGCATCGAAGCGCTGCGCTTCGATCTTGCCGGCGCCGACCCCAAGGCTGGAGCCGACGATGTCGTCTGGCGCAGCGCGGTGCTGGTAGATGGCGCGCGCCTGCCCGGCCAGTGGAACACGGCCGAACTCTGGAAGGCCTTGCCGGCCGACCCCGCCGCTTGCGCCACGCTGCCGGTCGACTGGCAGGCCGCCGGCAAGATGTTGCAAAAGGTCAGTGACGGCAAGGAGGAACTGGCAACGCAGGTGGGGCAGGCCTTCGACGGCCCGGCCGCGGTGTGCTGGTACAGCAAGTCGGCGCTGGTGGCGCCTCTGTTCGTCGCGCGGATCAAGTCGGCTGACGCCGCCGCCACGTTGCGCCCGGTACTGGCGAGTCTGTTCGGGCAGGTGATCGGCGCCTACGAGCCCAATGCCGGTGGCGAGAAGGGCGCGTACGCGCGGCTGCCGGTGCAGAACCGCGAGGGCGCTGGCGGGGCCGTGCTCTGGTCGCGCGCGGTCAGCTCGCCCTACGGCACGCGCGAGGCCAAGGGTGCGCCGTTCGCGGCCCAGTTGTCGGCGGGCGCCTATTTCCCCGTGACGCTGGCGCTGGCTGGCAATATCGTGCTGTTCTCGCCTGATGGCGCGCTGGTCGACGATGCGCTGGCGGTGCAGGGCAAGCGCTTTCCGGCGGCGGCCGACACCATGCAGCGTGGCCAGCAGGCTCGCACCGTGCTGAGCTTCACCCCTTCGGCGCTGGCGCCCCTGGTGCGGCGCGAGGCCACGAAGGCATTGCCCGCGGACCAGGAGGCCTTGTTCCTGAACGCGGCGCGCGCGCACCTGTTCCCCAAGCTGAAGGCGCTGGCGACCTACCCGGCGGTGTCATTGGTGCTGGCCGACAGCCTGCCGTCCGGACGTGGGTGGGTGCAGGTGAACTGGCAACAGGCAGGCTTGCCGCCGCGCGGCGTGCTGGCTGCGGCACCGTTGGCGACCCCGTCGGCGCAAGAGGCCGCGCAGTGATGGCTGTAAGCCGAGGCCGCCGCGCAATGCTGGCGGCGCTGGTGGCTGGCTTGCCGCTGGCTGGCAGCGGCCGCGCCTGGGCCTTGTCGGGTCTGGATGCCGGCACGCCCGGGGCGGACTCGCTCGATGTCACGCAGTCGGCGGCGTTTCGCGCATGGTTCGTACGCATCGTCGGCGAGCAATTGCGCCAGGGCCCGACCCCGCGCTGGTACCAGCGCGATTGCGCGGGTCTGGTGCGCTTTGCCGTGGGCGAGGCGCTCAAGGTGCATGACGCACGCTGGCTGCGTGCCAACGGCATGCAAGGCGGTGCTTCGGCACGCCAGCTGCCGCCTGAGCTGAGCCTGAGCCCGGGCCAGCGAACGCTTGGCCAGCGCTGGACCCGCGCCGACGGCAGTACAGGGGCTTATGCCTCGGCCCTTGCGCTGGTGCAGGGCAATAGCCGCTTCGTTGCCCGGAACGTCAACCTGGCCCAGCCCGGCGACCTGCTTTTCTACGACCAGGGCGACGAACAGCACCTGATGATCTGGATGGGCCAGTACCTGGCCTACCACACCGGCACCGTGACCAGTACCGATAACGGCCTGCGTGCCGTCACCCTTTCCCGTCTGATGCAATGGAACGATTCGCGCTGGCAGCCGCAGGACGGCAATCCCAATTTCATCGGCGTATTCCGTTTCGCCTTTTTGTCGAGGTAAAGACGATGCCTGTCGTCATGATGCGCGCGAGCGCGTTCCTGAATTCCGTGATTGCCCGCATGCTGCTGGCGCTTGCCCTGCTGGCCTGCGCCCACGCGGCCGCCGCCGCCGGGCAGCCCGGCGTCACGCTCGATACGGTGCCGTCCAGCGGCTACAGTGCCTTCCAGGGGCAGCCGTTCTTCCTGCTGTCGGACGCCAGTTTCGGCAGTGACCAGACCGCGCAGGTACGGCTGGAAGCGCCGGGGCGCGAATACAAGAGTGAGCTGCAACGCTACGGTGGCGCCGATGTCCTGGTGTACCGGGTCGCGGACCCGATTGCCTTCCTGAAGGCGCAAAAGAACCTCCACCGCATCGACGTCAAGGCGAATTACCGTGGAGAAGGGCTGGCCAATACCCTGTCCTACCTCTGGGATAGCTGGTACAAGCAGGCGCGCCGCGCATGGCAGCGCGTGCTGTCGTTCGCCACCCGCAGCAAGGCGGTGGAGGAATCCCCGCAGTTCAGCATGGGCGACCAGATCTCCCAGCCCACCCGCTTCGAGAACAATCCGCAGTATGAGCCGCTCAAGGGCTATGACGTGGTCGAGCGTTTCCGCTACCCGATCTGGGATGCCAGGGAGATCCAGCCGCCGAAGGACGTCAAGCTCGAAGGCAGCAGCAGCGAATTCCTGCCGCGCGACGTCGGCAATGTCATGGTGCCGCTGGGCAAACTCAAACCGGGCCTGTATATCGTCGAAGCCATTATCGGCACTTACCGTGCCCATACGCTGCTGTTCGTCTCCGACACCGTGGCCATTACCAAGAGCACGGGCAACGGCATGCTGGTCTGGGCCGCGCACCGCAAGAGCGGGCGTCCCGTTGCCGGCGCCAGCCTGTCCTGGACCGATGGCCTGGGCGTGCTGCAGAGCGCGACCACCGGCGCCGACGGTGCGGCGGAACTGGCCCATACCAGCCCGGAACGCAGCTACCTGCTGGGCGTGGACCCGGCCGGCGGTGCCTTTATCTCGGAAAACTTCTACTACGACAGCGAGATCTTCAACACCAAGCTGTACGCCTTCACCGACCGGCCGCTATACCGCCCCGGCGACGAGGTCCGGGTCAAGTTCATCGGCCGCAATTTCCGCAACGCCACCGAATCGGGGCCGGCCGCGGCGGGTGATATCAAGCTGGAGGTCCTGGACCCCAATGGCGCGCCACTGGCTTCGGTCGGTACCGCGCTGGCGGCCGACAATGGCGCCGATGCGCGCTTCACGCTGCCGGCCAATGCACTAGCCGGCGGCTATACGCTGCGCTTCGACTACGGCGGCAATACCTACGGCGGCGCTTTCCGCGTGGCGGAATACATCAAGCCGCATTTCGACGTCAATCTCGCACTGGACAAGGCCGACTACGCAACTGGCGAGGCGGTCAAGGGCAAGATCCAGTTGCGCTATCCGGACGGCAAGCCCGTCAAGGATGCCAGGCTGTCTGTCAGCCTGCGCGCGCAGCAGGTGACGATGGTGGAGGGCGAGCTGCAGTATGCCGGCCTGTTCCCGGTCAAGCTGGAGCAACAGGAACTGACCACCGACGGCAGCGGCAATGCCGCGCTGACCCTGCCCGCGGCCAAGGATCCGAGCCGTTATGTGGTCACGGTGTTTGCCAACGACGGTGCGGCCTATCGGGTCAAGGTCACGCGCGAACTGCTGATCGCGCGCGGCGCCACGCCGTACAAGCTGACCGCGCCCGCCAATTTCACCAACCCCGGCCAGAGCGTGACCTTCCAGTTGCAGGCGCTCGCGGCTACCGGTCAGGCACCGGCGCAGGCCCCCGCCAAATGGGAGCTGGTGCGGCTCGAGTCGCGCACCCGCAGCGAAGGCGCGCTCGGCGCCGCCGCAAACGGTGCACTGGCGTTCCCGGTCAAGTTCGAGCAGCCGGGGTCGTACACGCTCTCCGTCAAGGATGGCGCCGGCAATCTGCTGGCCGCCGCCAGCCACTGGGTGGCGGGCGAGGGCCTGCAGACCGTGCCGGGCAATATCGAGATCGTGTTCGATCGCGACCGCTACCGCATCGGCGACACCGCCGAGGCGCTGGTGACGTTCCCGCTCGCCGTGGATGACGCCTTGCTGACGCTGGAGCGCGACCGGGTGGAGCGGCGCGGCCTGCTTTCCATGGGCGGCGACTGGCTCTCGCTGGAGAAGGTCACCGACAGGCAGTGGCGCGCACGCATCAAGGTGGGCAACGATTTCAGCCCCAACATGACGTTCTCGGTGCTGTACGTGAAGGACGGCGATTATGTGTTCCAGAACGCCGGCATTGCCGTGGTGCAGCCGACCATCGAACTGACGGTCAGGAGCGAAAAGCCTGTCTATGCCCCTGGCGACACAGTCACGCTGGACCTGACGAGCGCCTTTAACGGCAAGCCCGTGCCGGCCAATCTCACCGTCAGCGTGGTCGACGAGATGGTCTATGTGCTGCAGCCGGAGATCGCGCCGAGCATTGTCGACTTTTTCTACCATCCACGCCGCAACAGCGTGCGCACCACGTCCAGCCTGAATTTCATCGGCTACGACCTTGCCGTCTCGGCCCAGCCGGGTGCTGGCGGGCCGGAGCGGGGCCGCTACAACGAGCGCGGCGTGAAGGTGCTGGAACGCCCGCGCCGCGATGAGAAGGACACTGCTGCGTGGGAGGCCAACCTGCGTACCGGCGCCGACGGGCGGACGCGCATGAGCTTCACCATGCCCGATTCGCTGACCCGCTGGCGCGTCACGGTGCGTGCCATGTCGGGCGATGGCATGGTCGGGCAGCGCACCGCCAGCATCCGTTCCGACAAGGGCCTGTATCTGAAGTGGACCGGGCCGCAGCGCTACCGTGCCGAGGACGCCCCGCGCATCGACATGGTGGCCTTCAACCAGGGCGAGCAGGAAGTGGCGGCGGATCTCGTGGTGATCGGCGCCGGCCTGAACGTCAACCAGAGCGTGGCGCTCAAGCGTGGCGCCAACTACGTGCGCCTGCCGGTCTCGCAAAGCGCCTTGCAGAGCGGCGTGGTCAATGCCGAGATCAAGGTGCAGGGCAAGACGGTGGATCGCTTGCAGACGACGCTCACGGTCGAGCCCACTGGCTGGCTCTCGCAGCGAGAGCTGACGTTGCCGCTGGCCGGCGCCAACGCCGCGTTCAAGCTGCCGGCGGATGCGCAGGATGTGCGCCTGCGCTTCGTGGATGGCGCCGCCAGCCAGTTCGCCCGCGTGGCCGACGATCTGCTGGCCTATCCCTACGGCTGCACCGAGCAGACGGCCAGCCGGCTGATCCCGCTGGCTTTGGCGCAGCGCAGCCTTGCGGCCACTGGTGCCGACACCGGCGGCGGCACGCAGGGCATCGACGCGCTGCTGCGCACCCAGCGCCAGCGCCTGGCGCTGCTGGCCGGCGTCAATGGCCAGTTTGGCTGGTGGGGCGATACGGTGGGCAATAGCGGGCTGCTGACGGCCTATGCCTACTACGCCGACTGGCTGGCAACGCGTGCCGTGGGCATCAGCCTGCCGCCCGATCACTGGAAGCGCACGCTGGAAGCCTACAAGCAGGCCATGAAGGAGCCGCTGCTGCATCGCACGCTAGCCCTCTGGTTCATCAACGAGATGGGCCTGCCGGTCGCCACGCAGCTCGGCGGTTTGGCCGGTGAGCTGGCGCGTCCCGGTGCCGATGTGCCCGGTGCCGCGGCGGGCGAAAGCCTGGTGTTCGCCGCGCCGGATTCGCTGCAAGGCCGCCGTGTGGCGGCGGTGCTGGCGGCGCAGCTTTACAGGCAGATCGGCCAGCCGATGCCGGAAGGCCTCGCCGGCGCCGCGGACGCCGCGCGCCAGGCACTGGCTAACGACCCGTCGCCGCTGGTGCAGAGCCTGCTTCTGATGGCCGGCAAGGGCGCAGCCACCTCCGACGTGCAGGCGCTGCTGGCGCGCGCGGGCGCCGCCTCGCCCACCATCGACCGGGCGGTGACGCTGGTCTGGCTCAACAAGGCCCTTGGCGGCGGCCTGGGCCGTGGCCTGGCCGGCGAAGGCGATCCCGCGCTGCGCGTGCCGCAGGGCAACTGGAAGGCCGCGCGTAGCCAGCTAGGCCTGCCGGAATGGCGCTGGAACGGGCCGCAACTGCCCGAGACGCTGGCCCTCACCGTGCCGCAGAACATGGAAGCGGCGTCGCAATCGTTCAATACGAATGCGGTGCTGTCCTACCGCAGCCGTGCCCAGGAGGCCTCGCGCTTGCCTGTCGGCATCGAACGCAAGCTCTATCGCCTGGTACCCACCAGCGATGGCGCCGCGAAAGAGGGCAAGCAAGCCGAGGCAGCCGCCGCGGGTACGGCTGGCCTGGCGTTCTCGGCCAAGCCGGTCAAGCCGGGCTACAAACTCGACAGCAATACGCTCTATGTCGATGAGATCGTGCTGAGCCCGCGCCAGGGCACGTTCCGCTACGGCCTGGTAGAGGCGCCGCTGCCGCCGGGCGGCGAGGTCGAAGGCACGACCTGGGGCCTGCGCATCGAGGGGCTGCCGGATCCGGACAACAAGGCCACGGGCCTGCAGCCGTTCCAGCGCGCGGTCACCTACGAGATGGGCATGCTGTCCTATCACCAGCCGGTGGTCTCGCTCGAGCGCCCGGTGGTGCTGCGCCAGTTGGTGCGCTTCTCGCTGCCGGGCAAGTTCAACCTGCCGCCGGTGCGCTATTTCCGCATGTACCAGCCGGATGCCAAGGCCCTGCAAGGCGACGGCAAGACGGCCGGCTTCCCCCTGACGGTGGAGTGAGGCCGGCATGAGCGGGGCGGTGCGCAAGGCGATGGCCCGGGCTGCTTATGCGGCGTGCCGCCGGGGGTGGCGCGTGGCGGCACTCGTCGCGCTGGGCGCGGCGTGCGCCGGGACAGCGCTGGCCGCAGCGCTGGCATCCGCCCGCCCCGGCGCGGGCGAGCCCCTGCGTTTCGCGCGCCTCGCCGGCGCCGAGGCCCAGTTGTTCCATCTCGACGGCAACGCCGCAGCAGCGCCCGCGCCGCTGTCCGCGAGCTTGCAGGCGCCGCTGGGYAGCGTGTGGAAGCTGTTCGTTTACAGCTACCTGGTGGGCCGCGACAAGCCTTCGGACGATTACATCTGCCGCGGCGGCGATCCGGAGGAGGCTTACTGCTGCACGCCCGGGCAGAGCATCGATCGCGAACGCGCGCTGATCCAGTCCTGCGGACGCTATTTCGAACCACGCCGGCTGGGTTTGTCCGGTACTGACTGGCGCCGTTTCTGGAAGGAGGCCGGTGCGCCGGCATGGCTGCAGGACATGCAGGCGATGCAGCCCGAGCGCAAGGTGACCGTGGCCGATCTGCTGGCCGGGCTGCATGCGGTCCCGCCGGCCGCGCAGCAGGCCGCCGCCGCCACCCTGGTCTCCGTGCTGACCGTGGGACGCGGGGAAGGCACGCTGGCCACCTATGGCAGCCTGCTGCGCGCCAAGACCTGGACCATGCCCGATCCCGCGCGGCCGGGCGCGTCCATCGGCGGTGCCGCTGGCTGGCTGGCCGATGGCAGCCCGGTCTGGCTGGGCGGCTCCGGCGCCAGCGCCAACGTGCTGCGCCGTGCCGCGCCTCGCCTGCAGCCGCTGCTGGCATCCGTGCCGGTGCCCGATGACGGCGCTTGCGTGCTGGTCGACATGTTCGAGCGTTATCCGCTGCGCGATCTGCAAGCCGTTGGCGCCGGGGCAAAGCGGCAGGCCCCGCCGGATGGCCCGCTCAACGGCACCTTCCGCGCCGAATTCACCAACGGCAACAGCCTGCGCGTCGAAAGCCGGGGCGAGCTGACGCTGATGCGCACGCCTGGTGCCGCACCGCGCGTGCTGGGCCGCTTCGGGCTCAACGACTATGTGGCGCGGGTGGTCGAGCGCGAGGGCGACACCACCGAGCCCGAGGCCGCCCGCGCGCTGGCGGTGGCCGCGCGCAGCTACCTGATCCAGCAGGCCACGCGCGAGCAAGGCTGCTTCCATATCGCCGACAGCAGCCGCACCCAGCGCGTGCTGCCGCGCGCGCCCACCGCGGCGGCGCGCGCCGCCGCCGACCTGACCGATGCGCTGGTGCTGTCCGGCGTCGCGGTGCGCTACCACCATGATGCGGGCGGCCCGGGGCGCATGGCCTGGCTGGAGGCCCGGCGCGCTGCCGGGCAGGGCCAGGCATTCGACGCCATCCTGGCACGCTGGTGGCCACAGGCCACGCTGACCTCGTTCCAGAGCCCGGTGGCCGGAGATTGCCTGGCGGTGGCCAATGCGCGGCAATGGTTGGCCCAGCGCGCGCCCCAGTGGGAGCGCCGGCTCGCGGCGGAGCCGGGCTACGAAACCCCGCCGCTGCCTGCCGTGTGCGAAGTCCGCGAAGGGCGCCCTTATGCCGATGCCCGCCGTAACCGTCTCTATGTCCACCGGCTTGCCAGTGAGGACGATCGTGTTGCGCTGGCCCACGAATATCTCCACCTTGCGTTCGCCCGCCACCCTCGCGGGCAGGACGAAGGCTTTGTCGAAGCCCTGGCGCGCAAGTTGGTACGTACGCAGAATCCATGATGAAACCCACCCGCAAACGCATCCGCAACTGGCGCTGTGGCGCGCTGGCCCTGGCCTGTGCCGCAGCACCGCTGGCCGTGGCGGCCGAGCCGGTCGCCGATCTCGAAGGTCCGGTCGGCGGCTGGCGCCACGGTGGCCTGTCCAGCGAACTCGAACGCTACACCGCCGCCTATCCCAAGCCGCCGGTGGACCGGGGCGCGCAAAAGTACCGCACCCTGATCGAGGGGCGCCTGCGCAAAGTCGGCAAGGCCGACCGCAAGCCGCCCACCCTGGTCGTCAACGGGACCGCCATGCCGCTATATACCGACGAGCAGGGGCGCTTCGCGCGGCCCTGGGCCTTCGGCCGCGGCTCCAACAGCGTGGAAATCGTGTCCGCCGACGGCGCTTCGCGCCAGCGCTTGCAGTTCTACGAGGCCGATGCCACCAAGACCCAGGCCAAGCTGCGCGCCGTGCTGACCTGGGACGATCCCAAGGCCGAGGTCGACCTGCATGTGATTTCGCCGGATGGCGGCCATGCATTCTTTGCCAGCCCGCTGTTGCCGGAGGGGGGCGGGCTGGACGTGGACAGTGTGGACGGCGCGGGACCGGAGATATTTTCGAGCGCGGCGCCGCGTCCTGGCGTGTGGTTGTTCTATGTGAACTACTGGGGCAATTTCAACGCCGCCGGCTACAACTTCGAGAAAGGCGCGAACGAGCGCGACCTGATCACCGCCAAGCTCACGCTGATCTACAACGAGAACACGCTCAACGAAAAGCGTGAGACGCTCGTGGTGCCGCTGCGCAAGCTGGGCGAGCTGGCGCTGATGAAATCGGTGCGGTTCTGAGCAGTAGCGGGCACGCGGTCAGTAAATGCGGAAAAACAGCCGCAAAGAACGTCAGTAAGGAAGCATGGATATGCAGCGTTTGCCGAAGTTAGCCATTTTCAGCCTGACCCTGCCGGCGCTGCTGCTGGCGGGGGCCGCGCGCGCGGACGATGCCATCGAGTTCACCACGCCGCGCAACGGCTGGCGCAACTCCGCCGGAGACACCGCGGCCTCGGCCTATACGCAGGAAGTCCACTACCCCGCGGTGGCGGTTTCCACGCGGGCGGGACAGGCCGCCAGCGCGATGATCGCCGGGCGTATCCGTTCAGCGCCGAAGCCTGAGGGCGAGGCCACGAGCCCGTCGCCGGGCGGGCGCGAGCGCCGCACCGGCGCGCCGGTTGCTACCCTGGTGGTCAACGGCGTGGCCATGCCGCAACGGGTCGAGGAAGATGGCCGCTTTTCGCGGCCGTATGCCTTCTCCGGTGGCAGCAACAGCGTGGAAATCCGCAGCGCGCAGGGCGCCAGCAAGCGCGTGCAGTTCTACGACGGCTACCAGGGCAAGACACGCCCGCGTCTGCGCGTGGTGCTGTCCTGGGATAGCGATCAGACCGACCTGGACCTGCACGTGGTGGCGCCTGATGGCCAGCACACGTTCTATGCAAATCGCGTGGCCACCAATGGCGGCGCGCTCGACGTCGATGTCACCACAGGTTACGGGCCCGAGATCTATTCCATCGCCGCGCCGCCGCCCGGCACCTATCTGGTCTACGTCAACTACTACGGCAGCGGCGCCGGCCCGGAGGCCATCACCGTGGCGCAAGTCGCGTTGATCACCGATGAGAACACCCCCAACGAAAAGCAGCAGGTGTTCCTCGTGCCAATGCGCAAGGCCGGCGAACTGACCCTGATCAAGTCCTTTGTCATGAAGTGATCCCACTGCGGGCGCAAGCCTGGCATTCCCGGCCAGCCCGGATATTTCCTGGAAACCCCAATCGCCATGTCGCAGCAGAAGATCCTGTTCCTCAGCGTTTCCGCCGGCGCCGGCCACATGCGCGCCGCCGAAGCGCTTCGCCTCACCGCCGAAGCCGAATTTCCGGGCGTGCAGACGTTGCACCTCGATGTCATGGAGTACGTCCCGGCGACCTTCCGCAAGCTCTACACCGATTTCTACATCAAGCTGGTCAATAGCTATCCGGCCTTGTGGGGCATGCTGTACCAGAGAACCTCCGAGGCCGACCCGGCCGCGCCGATGCAGAAGCTGCGGCGCGCCGCCGAGCGACTGAGCACGCGCGCGCTTCGCCGCGCGATCGATGAATTTGCGCCGGATGCCATCGTCTGCACGCATTTCCTGCCCGCGGAGATCCTGATGCATGAGGTACGCCGGCTGCGGCTGGCGGTGCCGGTGTGGGTGCAGGTGACCGATTTCGATCTGCACGGCATGTGGGTGATTCCCAATATGACGGGCTATTTCGCCGCCAGCGAGGAAATCGCCTTTCGCATGCGGGCCAATCGCATCGAGGCCGGCCGCATCCATACCACCGGCATCCCGGTGGTGCCGGCTTTTTCCCACCCGCAGGATCGCCAGGCTTGCGCGCGGCACTTCGGGCTCGATGCGGCCCGGCGCACGATCATGCTGATGGGGGGCGGGGCAGGGCTGGGAGGCCTTGACGAAGTGGCCGATGCACTGATACGGCTCGATCACGATTTCCAGCTGATCGTGCTCGCCGGGCGCAATGAGACGGCGCTGGCGCGGCTCAAGACACTGGCTTGCGCGCATACCTCCCGGCTCTTCCCCTTTGGCTTCACCAACGAAGTGGAGCGCCTGATGGCGTGCTCCGACCTGGTCATCACCAAGCCCGGTGGCCTGACCACATCCGAATGCCTGACGATGGGTGTGCCGATGGTGGTCAATGCGCCCATCCCCGGCCAGGAGGAGCGCAACGCCGATTACCTGCTGGAGCAGGGCGCTGCGCTCAAGGCAGTCGATCTCGTGTCGCTCGAATATCGTGTCCGGCTATTGCTGGCGGAGCCGGCGCGGCTCGATCAGATGCGCGTGCGCGCCCGCGCGCTGGGGCAACCGGCGGCGGCGCGCCGCGTGCTGGGAACCGTGCTGGGGCACCTGGAACGGTGCGGCCAACTGACCGGGCAGGCTGCGGGTGTGGCGCAGGCGGGACGCTGAGATGCGCGCCCTAAATCTCTCGGCTTCGCACCAGCGCGCGCAGTCCTGTCCGTCGCGGCATCCACTGGTGCTGATGCTTACCGTTGCCTGGACGCTGCTATTGGCGTATTTCTTCGCCAATGTGGAGATCCAGATCGAAGGCGCCGCGGGCTGGGCGGCAAACCTGCCCACCTGGCGCGTCGAACATCACTGGCTGCTGGAGATCTTCTGGGGCGGCCGCCCGATGACCGGTTATCACGCGTGGGTGTTCCCTTGCGTGGCACTGTTCTTCCATTTCCCGCTGGTCTACGGTGGACGCTGGAACTGGCGAGCCGAAGCGCGCGTGATCGCCTGCATCATGCTGTTCTGGATCGCCGAGGACTTCCTGTGGTTCGTGCTGAACCCGGCGTTCGGGCTGGCGCGCTTCTCACCGGATTTCGTGCCCTGGCATATTCACTGGTGGGCCGGCGCGCCGACGGATTACTGGGTTTCGCTAGCGGCGGCGGCGGTGCTTTTCTGGCTGTCGTGCCGGGTGGCGCGCCGCTAGCCGGCGCAGCGCGAATTGAATCAGGCCGAAGCCGCTTCCGCGTTGCAGCGTAAATTCCGCCAAGGCGGCGTGTCCACCGAACGCCCTGGCCGGGACAGGCTGGCAGGAGCGAGCGACGGCAGGCATCGGCCACGGTTTCTAAGCCGAAACCATATTAATGTGACGTTAAGATATCTATTTGTTGAAAAGATGTGGTGATTGTGCCTCATTGAAACAAATCGTCACGCTCCATCCTGGCCCGTTTCGGTACCGATCGTGTTTCTTGGGAGTAAAATCCGGCCCTTGTGTACTTTGTAGCATTCTTATAACAAATGAGCCCCCGTCCTTCGCGCATGGCGTGCATTGACGCTCTCAAGGCGATCAGTTCCCAACTGATCGTGCTGCACCATCTTGCCTTCTACGGCCCCATGTCCGATGCGGCGCACGTGCTGGCTCCCGACCTCCTTGACTGGTTTTCGCAGTACGCGCGTATCGCCGTTCAGGCTTTTCTCGTCATCAGCGGCTTCCTGGCGGCGCGTAGCCTGGCGCCGGGCGGGCATCTGGTGGTGCCGCATCCCTTGCAGGCGATCTGGCGCCGCTACCAGAAGCTGGTGGTGCCCTATAGCGTGGCCATCCTGATTGCGATTGCCGGTGCCGCCATTGCGCGCACCTGGATGCATCACGATTCCATTCCGTCGGCCCCCGGCCTGCATCAGTTCCTGGCGCATGTGCTGCTGTTGCACAACGTGCTCGACTTCGACGCGTTGTCGGCCGGCGTCTGGTACGTGGCCATCGATCTGCAACTGTTCGTCTTGCTGATTGTTGCGCTGTGGGCGGCGCGCCGCTGCGCGCAATGGTTCGATGTCGGCGGCAGCCCGCTCGGGCCGCTGGTGGTGGCGGGGCTGGTCGTGGCTTCGCTGTTCTGGTTTAACCGGGATGCGGCCTGGGATATCTGGGCGATTTACTTCTTCGGCGCCTATGGCATGGGCACGCTGGCGTTCTGGGCCTCCGCACCGGAGCGTTCGCCGGTTGCGTTGCTGGTGCTGGGCGCAGTGGTGCTGGCGGCACTGATCGTGGACTTCCGCCTGCGCATTGCCGTGGCGCTATCCATCGCCCTGCTGCTGGCCGTTGCGCGGCGCGGAGGGTGGCTGGATCGCTGGCCGCAGGCCCCGAGCCTGGCATTTTTCGGGCGCATTTCCTACTCGGTCTTCCTGGTGCATTTCCCGGTGTGCCTGGTCGTGAACGCGGTGGTATTCCACGTTGCACCGAATCGGCCGCTGCTCAATGCGCTGGGCATGATACTGGCATGGCTGTTGAGCAACGTTGCCGGCACCGTGTTCCACCGTTACGTGGAGAGTACCGACCCGCTACGCGCATTGCGCATGGCCTTGTGGCCGGCGCGCGCGGAACCGGCCCAGCGGCAGCAGGGCGGGCAGCATCGGTCGACCTGACCCCTCGCGATCACAGCCTAGCGGCACCCCGCCCCAGCGGCTGGGTGCCGCTTTTCTTTTGCATGGTGCCTGTGCACCATGAACTGGCCAGCGGGGCGGCGCGCGCACGCGGATGGTGCGGCACGCCATCGTGCGGCATGCAACACAGGGTAGAAACTAGCATTGGGATATGGCACGAAGGTTGCCTACTATGGAATTGCAAACCTGACCGTTTGGTCAGGATTCCTGTTCCGAGGCTGCCATGTCCGACCATATTGTCCTGACTTCGCACGCGCGCCGCGACAAGCCGGCCGAACCCATCCACTGGGGGGCCGCCACGGCGGCGGAGCGCGGACCCGTGATCGCCAGCGTGACCAATCCGGCCCAACGCAATGTCATTGGCACCCACTCCGGCGCCTATGCGGTGTATCGGGCGCTGGCGGTGGCCTCCGGCAAGTTGCAGCGGGATCATCGCGCCGATCTCACCGATACCTCTCCGGCGGAAATCGTCGGGCCCCATCCGCAATGGAGCGACCCGGACAAGATCGTCTCCCTGGATCCTTGGGGCCATCTGGTCTCGACTGCCTTTGCAGACCGCATCGCGGCGGGTATCGATATCCGGCCGACGATCGCCATTACGCGGGCACACATCAATATGCCGGAACTGACGGGAGCCATTGCAGCCGGCCGCCTCACGCCTGACGGCCAGATCCTGCACGCCAATGGCGACGTACGTGTCACCAAGGCAGCGATCGACCCGGTCTGGTACCTGCCGGCGCTCGCGCGCCGCTTCGAGATCAAGGAGAGCATGCTGCGCCGCAGCCTGTTCGAGCAGACCGGCGGCATGTTCCCCGAACTGGTGACGCGGCCCGACCTGAAGGTGTTCCTGCCGCCGATCGGTGGCATGACCCTGTACTTTTTCGGCGATGTGGCCAAGCTGGGCAAGCCCGAGACCAAGGTGGCCTGCCGCGTGCACGACGAGTGCAACGGCTCGGACGTGTTCGGCTCCGATATCTGTACCTGCCGGCCCTACCTGGCGCATGGCATCGAGGTTTGCATCGAGATGGCGCAGCAGGGCGGGGTGGGCCTGGTGGTCTACAACCGCAAGGAGGGCCGGGCACTGGGCGAAGTGACGAAGTTCCTGGTCTACAACGCCCGCAAGCGCCAGGTCGGCGGCGACCGGGCCGAGACGTATTTCGCGCGTACGGAGTGCGTGGCCGGCGTGCAGGACATGCGCTTCCAGGAACTCATGCCCGATGTATTTCACTGGCTTGGCATCAAGCGTATCGATCGCTGGGCTTCGATGAGTAATATGAAGCACGGGGCGCTGACCGCTCAGGGTATCGAGGTGGTCGAACAGGTAGCGATTCCCGATGCACTGATCCCGGYCGATGCCCGAGTGGAAATCGACGCCAAGGTGGCGGCTGGCTATTTCACGAGCTATACCCCGCCCGGTGCCGAGGAACTCGCGCTGGCCAAGGGTAGAGGACTGGACGAATGAACGAGATACCCGAAGCGGGCGGCCCGCAGGGCTCCCCCAGTGCGTTCACGARTGACGCGGATGGCCGCGGCGGATGGGCCAGTCCCGTGCCGGCGGGCCATCCGGCCGCGGCGCTGCTGACCGGCCTGGCGGTACGCACCCGATGCGCCGCCGTGACGGACCATGTGGCGGCAGGCGCGTCAGAGCTGTTCACGTGGCACCCGGAACGGATTCCGGCGGTGGCCGATTATGTGGCGACCACCATCCGGGAACGTTATCCGGACCTGAACGTGCCGTACCACAGCCGCTGGCGCCACTTTGAAAGCGGCGGTCCCGGCGAGAGGCTGGACCGCTGGCAGATCCTGTGCGAACGCGGCGGGCTTTCCGGCGAGGCTGACCGCGAGGAGCGCGCCCGCATCGGCATCGATCTGGTGATTCCCAGCGTATTGCTGGACGCCGGCGCAGGCCCCGACTGGCGCTACCGCGATCCGGCCAGCGACCTGCTGCTGACCCGTTCCGAGGGGCTTGGCGTAGCCAGCTTCGACTTGTTCGCGCGCGGTGGTTTTTCCGCCCAGCCGGGCCAGCCGCTGCGCTCCGATGCCGAGCGGCTGATGCGGATCGACGCGCCTTCCATCGCGACCGCCTTCCAGGTGGCACAGCACAATCGGCTGGTTGGCCTGGACGGCCGTGCCGGCCTGCTGCGCCGGTTGGGCGAAGTGGCGCAGGCCACGCCGGCCGTGTTCGGCACGCCTGCGCGTCTGGGCAACCTGTATGACTACCTCAAGGCACATGCCGTCGACGGCCAGATCGAGGCCGGCTTCGTGCTGACCACGCTGCTGGTAGCGCTCGGGCCCGTGTGGCCGGGGCGCGTCAGCCTCGGTGGCATATCGTTGGGGGACTGCTGGCCACATCCGGCCTGCACCGACGGGCTGGTGCCTTTCCACAAGCTGACGCAGTGGCTGACGTACTCGCTGCTGGAGCCGCTCGAAGATGCCGGCCTGGCCGTGACCGGGCTGGAGGCGCTGACGGGCTTGCCGGAATACCGCAATGGTGGCCTGCTGTTCGATTTCGAACTGATGGTGCCGCGCGATCCCGGATTTGCAGCCTTGGCGCATACCGTCGACGAGCCGGTTATCGTGGAGTGGCGTGCCCTTACGGTGACGGGGCTGGACCTTGTGGCCGCGTCGGTGCGCGAGGCGCTTGGCCTGTCGGCCGCGGCGTTCCCGCTTGCCCGCGTGCTGGAAGGCGGCACCTGGGCCGCGGGACGGCGCATTGCCGCCAAGCGCAGGCCCGGCGGTCCGCCGCCGTTCGTCATCAATAGCGATGGCACGGTGTTCTGACCGATATCGCAGCCACGCGCCGAGCCGCAGCAAGACCTCTTCGCGACCGCCCTCCAGGAGCGCATCATGACCGACCTCTCCGCCGTACCGCCCGTCACTCCGTCCGTGCTGGTGGTGGACCATCCGCTCGTGCAGCACAAGGTCACGCTCGAGCGCAGCGAGGAAACCACCACAGATAACTTCCGCCGGCTGGTGCGCGAGATCAGCCAGYTGCTGACCTAYGARGCSACSCGCGACCTGGCGATGGARACSATCKCCATCAAGACCCCGATCGCGCCCATGCAGTCGCCGGTGCTGTCGGGCAAGAAGCTGTGCCTGGTATCGATACTGGTATCGATAC